>JACQDU010000180.1 GCA_016200955.1 bacterium | reverse complement strand
CGCGGTGGCGCTTCCGGCCCGCCGGCCAGCGGAAGCTCGTCTTGCGCCAGGCGCGGATCCTCGCGGGCGCGCTCTCCGCCGTTCGCGAAGGCGGGCGGCTCGTCTACACCGTCTGCTCGATCGAGCGCGAGGAGGGCGCGGAGCTCCTCGCGAGCGCGCTCGCGGGCTCATCTTCCTCGATCGAAACGGAGCTCTCCCGACTCCCTTCGCCCGACGGAGGCGACGGCGGGTACGCCGCGCTGGTGAGATAGCCGCGCTCTCCGCGCCTCGGGTTCATTTCTGGCGGTGTCCGGAAAAACAAAACCATTAAGAAAATTTTGGGTGAGCCGGCTCGCCCCCGACGCTCCCTCGGCCGGGTGAGGGCGTGCGGCAAATGCACGTTGAGCTTGGATTTACCATGCCCCAGGAAATGCAGGAACGTGCTGACAAAAGCTCGCCGCACCGGTCGCCATGCCACTTTTCCGGCACCATCGGCCTTGCAACGAAGTTTTTCCCGGCTACAAACTGTAACGGAGTTGCGTAGGCGCGATCTTGGCGCTTCTTTCGCGACTCCTTCGCCCGTGCGCCGGATGCCCGTCGGCGCCGGGCGAACGGAGCTCCGCTCGTTGCCCTCCTTGGAACGAGAGAAGCCTCGAAACCGGACACGCGTCGGGCGCCCCTCGGCCGCCTCGGAGGCGGCACAGGGAGCGCCACGGGCGGAGGGCTCGGACGCCGGCACGGAGCCGGCGCCGGCATTCTTGTGAGCTCGGCGGTCGCCGGGCAGGAAGGGGCCAGCTCGAGGGACGTCGCGAGGGGAAGTCGAGGGCCGCGCCCGGGCAGGGCGGGAGCGGTCCGGTGGTGGGACGAGTCGTTTTTCCGGGTCGGCGCCAAGGTGGCGGCACATGCGACGCAGGCGCGGGGTGAGCGTGGCCATGAGCGGCGCGCTCGTCTGCCTGTCGTTCGCTCAGGGGACGGCGCGAGCGGGAGCCCTCGCGAGGCCGTGGCGCTCCTCGGGTTCGGCGCTCGTCCACGAGATCGCGCCCGAGGACGACGGGCCGGGGTCGGTCATCACGAACTACCGCGGCGTCCAGTCCGTCGTCGTGCGGCGCCTCATGGGTTACTACCGCCGCATCGTCGCGGACGACTTCCGTGAGCGCTGGCGCGGGACCTCCCTGTCGCTCCTGCAGCTCGAGGGGCTCGAGAGGAGGCTCGAGGAGAAGGAGCTCGAGCTCGCGCGCGGAGGCAACTGGGGCGCGAGGACGTGGAGGCAGTCGCTGGTCCCCGAGAAGGGGGGGGCTCCCGTGCAGCTCCGCATCGACACGATCGGCAGCGAGATCGAGCTCCTGAGGATCGGCGAGCTCGCCTTCACGAACGAGGGGAAGCTCCGCCTCGGGCGCCTCTCGGTCTACCTCGACGACGAGCGGACCTACGAGAAGCTCTCGAAGGTGCGCGAGGTCGCGACGGCACCCGTGCCGCGCGCGCGCGCCGACGCTCACCTCGCGCGAGCGCCCGGGGCGGCGGCCTCCGACAGGGCCGCGCCCTCTCCCGTGAACCTGAGCGAGGAGAACCGCTTCGACCTGACTCTCGCCCTCGACGAGGAGGACGCGCAGCTCGAGCTCGAGCGCCTCACGCGAGGCACGCTCCGCGAGGGCTTGCGACGCGTGGCCTCGGGGGGACGGCGCGGGTGGACCCCGCGCGGCAACCTGTGGACCGGCGACGGCTGGAACGTGACCGTGCGCCCGACGCTCCGCCTCCGGCTCCCATCGTTCAGCGCGCTCGAGGAGACGATCTCGAACGCGGCGGTCGAGGTGAACGTGCTCTTCTTCACGAGGGGCGCGCGCGAGCCGTGGGGAGCCCTGAGCCTCCGGGTCCACGGGCGCCCGAGCGACAACGAGCTCGTGGCGTCGGTCGAGTTCGACTTCCTTCGCTGGTGATCTCCGCTCAGCGAGCGGCGCGCTGCGGGCGCGGCTCCCGTTTGCACCGGATGGGGGGCTTACGCGGCCCCCGTGCGTATTCCGCGTCGCGTCTGCACCGGATGGGGGGCTTACGCGCCCCCGGTCCGTATTGCGCGCCGCGCCGCGCACGGACTCCCCCCGCGGCGAACGGCACCCCGGGCGCCGCTCGACATCATGCCCCGCTGGCTGCTAACCTCCGCCTCCCGGAGGAGTCGTGGCCGACGTCCCGTTCGGTTCCGCGCCGTCAGCGCCGCCGCCGCCCCCGTCCGGGCGCGAGAAGGACCTTCTCCTGGGCCGGCTCGCCCTCCGCGCGCGGTGGGTGACGGGACCCGCGCTCGTCGAGGCGCTCCTCGTCCAGAGCGCGGGCGGAGCGAAGCGGCCGCTCGGAGAGGTCCTCGTCGAGCGCGGCGCGCTCCTCTCGGAGCGCCGGATCCAGCTCCAGCAGATGCTGAGCGTGCCTCGCGTGAAAGACGACGACGAGGAGGTCGAGGCGCCGCCCGACACCTCGCCCGACCCGCGCCTCGGCAAGGTCCTCGCGGGAGTCCGCCTCGACACGCGCCTCGAGGCGACGCCGCTCTTCCGCCGCTACGCCGGCCGGCGCGCGAACGATCCCGAGCCGGTGATCGTGAAGCTCGTCCACGCGTCCGCGCTCCAGCAGGGGCTGTGGATGGACTCGATCGAGACGGCGCGCGCGTGCGTGAGGATCAAGAGCCCGAACCTCGTCCCTCACCTCGACGTGACTCGCGCCGAGGGCGGCTTCGCGATCGTCACGCGCTACGTCGACGGCTTCTCCGCCGCGACCCTCATCGAGCGCGTCCGGCGCGTGCGTCTCTCGGAGGCCTTGCGTATCTGCAAGGAGGCCGCGAGAGGGCTCCGCGACCTCCACCGCGAGAACATCGTCCACCGCTGCCTCCGCCCGCACTCGATCTGGCTCTCGAAGAAGGGCGAGGTCCTCCTCCGCGACGTGGGCTTCGCGCTCGAGCCGCCGGGAGTGCGGCGCGTCGCCGAGCGCGGCGTGATCTTCGGCTCGCCCGGTCACATGGCGCCCGAGATCGCGCGCGGCGAGCTCGCCGAGGGACGCGCCGACACGTACGCGCTCGGGTGCGTGCTCTACGAGATGGCGACCGGCGTGCGTCCGTTCGAGGGGCTCGGGATCGCCGACCTCATGAGCCAGCACGTCCAGGACCCCCCGATCCCGCCGAACAAGTTCCTCCCGGACATCCCGGCCCCGGCGAGCGAGCTCATCGTGGGCATGCTCGCGAAGAAGAAGGAGGACCGGCCGACGGACGACGAGCTCGTCTCGGCGCTCGAGCGGCTCGAGGCGGCCGCTCCGAAGCCCGGCCTCACGCGCAGGCTGGGGCCGGGCGAGGGCGCTCCGCCGCCGTGAGGAACGGCTCCTTCTACCTCCGTTACCGCCGCGGCCGCGCGCTCGCCGCAAGGGCGCTGCACGAGAGCTTCGGCCGCGCGCTCGTCCTCGGGGCGCGGCTCGCTCCGAGGCTCAGGCGGCGCTCGCCCGACCTCCCGCGAGCGCCGGTCAGGATCCTCGCGCTCGCGCTCCAGAGGATCGGCGACGCCGTCACGACGGAGCCGTCTCTCAGGATCCTCCGGGAGAAGTTCCCGGCCGCTCGCCTCGAGGTCGCCGCGTCGGCCGAGAGCGATCCCGGCCCCGACATGGGAGCGTGCGAGGTCTTCCGGCTCGTGCCGCAGGTCGACTTCGTGCATCCCGTGAGGAGGGCCCGGGACCTCGGCGCTCTCTCGGGCAAGAACGACCTCGTGGTCGTCTTCGGCCTGCGCGCGAGGGACGCGTGGTCCGCTCTCCTGGCGCGGGGCGAGCGCGGCGTCGCGCTCGGCTACTCGTGGCGAGGGAGGGGCCACGCGCTCGACCGCGCGCTCGAGCCGCCGGATCAGGTCATGCTCACCGCGAGCGAGGCCTTCTCCCGCGGCGCGCGACCACAGCACGAGTTCTGGGGCGACCTCCTCGCGAGGGCCGGCCTCTGCACGCAAGAAGACGTGCGGCGCGCCGGTCCCCCGCGCCTGCGCGTGGGCGAGCGGGAGCGAGCCGACGTCCGCGCTCTCCTCCGGGAGCGCGGCCTCGAGCCCCCGCTCCTGGCGCTCGCTCCGTGGAACGCGCAGGCGCACTTCCGCTGGCCGGAGGAGCGCTGGGCGCCGCTCGCGCGCTCTCTCGTCGAAGCCGGGCTCGCGAGGAGCGTCGCGGTCGTCGGAGGAAGGACGGCGGACGAGGTCGCCCACGCGAGCCGGATCGTCGCGGAGATCGGCGAACGCGCGACCTCGTTCGCGGGAGCCTTCGGCCTCGATCGCTGGGCCGCTCTCCTCGCGGAAGCGGCGCTCGTCGTGGCGGTCGACTCGGGCCCGGCTCACGTCGCTCGCGCCGTCTACGCGCCGACGCTCGCGCTCTTCGGGCCGGGCTCGCCCGCCGTCTGGGCTCCTCCGGGCGCCCGCGTGCTCCAGCGCGCCGACCTCTGCCACGGATGCCGCGAGCCCAGGTGCTTCCAGGAGAGGAGAGAGTGCCTGGACGACCTCTCGCTCTCATCGGTCGTCGCCGCCGCGCGAGAGACGCTCGCCCCGCCTCGGTGAAGCGCGGCCTTCTCGCTCGCTCGCTTCGAGTGCTCGATCGCCACCGAGGGGATCAGGCACCGCAGCGCGGACACGCGACGCGGTCGTCATCTCCCTCTCTCGCCGTCGCCATGAACGAGAGGAGAGAGACTTCGCCGCCAGGGCGGCGTCAGGCGCGGAAGAGCTCGTCGAAGCGCAAACCGAGCCTCGCGGTGTCCTCGGGCGTCGCCCCCTGGAAGGGGGCGGAGCCCGTGAGGACCTCGTAGAGGAGGACGCCGAGCGCGTAGAGGTCCGAGCGGTGATCCGCGGGGCCCCGCGCGAGCGTCTCGGGCGGCGTGTAGGCGGGCTCGGAGGGCGGCTCCGAGGTCTCGCCGAACGCACGTGAGCGCGCGAGGCCCGTGACCTTCGGGTGAGCCATCGAGCCCGCGCGCGTGCCCACGACGACGTGCTCGGGAGAGAGGTCTCCGTGCACGAACCCCGCTCCGTGGAGTGCGGCGAGCGCGGAGGCGACCGCGCGGAAGGTCGAGAGCGCGCGGGCCTCCTCGTGCGCGCCCTCGCGCGCGAGGACCGAGCGGAGCGACTCGCCCGCCGCGTGCTCGTGCGCGATGTAAGCGGCCCCCTCGAGCTCGCCCGCGTCGACGACGGAGACGAGGAACTCGCTCTTCACGCGCTGCGAGACGAGCGACTCGCGCCGGAAGCCGTCCGCGGCGGAGGCGGCCGCGGGCCCGCGCACGACCTCGAGCGCGACGGGCTTCGAGAGGTCCGCTCGCCGCGCGAGGAAGATCGTGCCGCGCGCTCCCTGGGAGAGCTTCCGGAGGACGAGGTAAGGGCCGAAGCGCGTGAAGGAGAGCTCGGTCGACGACTCGCCCGGCATGGCCGTGAACGAGGGAGGCGTGCTCTGGGAGAGCTCGGCCGGGCTCTCCGGAGGCGCGGCCGCCGCGGCGAACGTCGCCGACGCGCGCATCCGGTCGATCTCCCCGCGATCGGGCGCCGGGTAAGGAGTCGTCTTCCGCCGCGTCTCGTCGTCGCGCTCCTGCGTGAGCTGGCCCATGCGCGCGAGCCGCTGCGACTCCTTCGAGCGGAACAGCTTCCGGATCGTGAACTGCCCCGTGTCGAGGAGAGCGCCGCGGTCCTTCGTGATCGAGCGGTCGACTCCCTGGAACTGCTCCTCCCGGTAATGCGCGAGGACGCGCGTGTCCTCGGCGGCGAGAGCGCGCTCGCTCTCCTGGGCGAGGTCGCGGTCCTGCGCCGCGGTGAGGTCGCCCCGGGCGAAGATGTGCTCGCCGAGGCGGCGGTCGTAGCCGGCGGTCTCGAGCGACGCGATCCCCCGATCGAGCGCTTCCTGGGAGACGAGCTTCTTCTTCTGGAGGAGCGCGCTCTCGACGGCCGCTCGCCGGACGGCCTGGTAGAGCCGCGAGTACTTCTTGGCCCTGGCCCGCCCGGCCTTGTCGATCGCGCCGCGAGAGAAGAGGTCCGCGAGGATGTCGATCCCGGCTCCCGTCGCCGCCTTGTCGAGCGCGCGGAGGGCGTTCCGGACGACATCGGGAGAGGCCAGCTTGAGCTGGCACACGATCTTCGCCGCGATCACGTCCTCGGCGGTCGCGGTCATTCCGGTCTCCGGGGCGAGGTTACGCCAAGACCGCTCGCGGCGCCATTCCCTCGCGCATGCGTCGCTTCTTCACCGCTTTCCCCCGATGGCCGTGCGAAAAACGCGCGCTTTGGCCGCGTTCGGGCCAGGCACGCCGTTCGCGTCGGAGCTCTCCGTGGACGAGGAGCCGCAGGGCATCACGAGAGGCGAGGAACGCTCGGGCGCGGAGACGACCGAGAAGGTCGCGGTCTTCTACGACCTGGCCACCCGCGACGGCCGCCGCGCGGTCGAGGTGCGCTCCGCCGAGGCTCTCGGGAACGGCTACTTCGCCTCCGCGCGTGCGACCGTCTACTCCTGCTCTTACACGACGCAGGCCGAGAGGATCCTCGCCTTCCGGCGAGCGCGCCGCTACTGCGACGCCGGCGGGCGGACGATCGTCCACTTCGGGTGCGCCGCCGACCGCCGCGCGGCCTGGCAATAAAGCCCACTCATGTAAAGAAGCCATCCCCCGTTCCCATCGATGCGAGGCCGACCCATGAGGGTGCGGAGGCTCCCTGTGCGGACATTGGAGGCGCCGACCGACCACGCCCGAGCGATGCTTGGGGTCTAGGGGGAATGCGGGGGGCAATCCCCCCGCAAATGGTGAAACAACTCTTGCATGAAAACGAGAGCGGCCGCCGCCTCTGTGGGGACGGGGGTGAATGAGCCGAAGGCGAATTCACCCCACGTCGAACTGGAGGCGACGGCCGTCTTCGAGCGGCTCCCTTCGAGGCCTCCTACGGAGGCGTGCTGAAGATCGGCTTCCCTCGCGGAGTGCCGAAGATCAAGGCGCCGCCCTTGTCGGGCCGGATGAGCGCCTCCACGTCGAAGCGCGGGTTGTCCTTGCAGCCCACGTGCATGATCGCGTCCTCGCCCTTGATCCGGAGCTCGGCGCGGGCCACGGCCTCGTTGCCTTGCTGGTCGGAGCCGAAGAGCTGGAGCACGGGGCCGTCCGGGCCGACGAAGATCTTCGCGACGGACTTCCCGTCCTTCGCGACGTTCACGCTCACCACCTCGACCTCTCCCTTGAGCTTCTGGTTCGGAGGCGTCCAGCCGCCGAGCACGATGAGCGAGCAAGCGAGCGCGCACGCCGTCGCGAGACCCTTCCAGCGCCGCGTCGAGCGCTCGAGGTTCCCGATGCGGCCTGAAAGCGCGTCGAAATCGAGCTTCTCCATGGCTTCTCCTTTCTGCTCTCTCGAGCGCGCGCTCACTGCGGGAACCAGCCTTGCTTGCCCGTGTTGTTGAACGTCTCGACCCGGCCGCCGGCGCTCTTGTCGATCTTGAGGTTGCACGACGCCTTGTCGTTCTTCGAGTAGATGTGGAGGACTCCGTCGTCGCCCTCGATGCCGAGCCAGGCGCGCGACTTCTCCTCGTTCCCTTGCTGATCGGACGCGAAGAGCTGGAGCGCCGGACCGCTGCCGGTCGAGCCGAGGCGAGCGACGATCTTCCCGTCCTTCTTGATGACGAGAGAGCCGTCGACTTCCATGGGAGCCGGAGCCTTCTTGTCCGGCGCCCAGCCCACGACGAGGAGCACGGCGAGCGAGCCGGCTCCCAAGAGGCCGAGTCCCTTCCACCGACGGTTCACGCGCTCGTACTGCGCGAGCCGCTTCTCGAGCGATTCGATCCGTTCAAGGTCCATCTGTTCCTCCTTCGTGAAGCGGCGCGCGCGCGTGCCGCGTGGGGTCCTGCCGCTATACCAAAAAGGCCGCGCTTCAAGAAGAGAAGCCGGCTCGCGGCCTGGCTTTATTCAGCACTAGCCCGGACGCGGGCGCGGCGGTGCGCGATATCGAGCGAGCTGACCCCGACGGGATTCGAACCCG
>JACQDU010000179.1 GCA_016200955.1 bacterium | reverse complement strand
GAAGGCATCATCGAGGAACGAGAGCTCGCCCCGACCGACGTCGCGCTCGCCCCGACGATCATCGAGGCCGCGACGGAGGCCGCGAGCCCCGCCGACGTCCCGACGGTCCACGAGCCCGGAGCGCGCTCCGGGCCTCCGAGCGCGCTCCCCGCGGTCGGCGCGCGGATCGGACGCTACGAGGTCCAGGGCGAGCTCGGGCGCGGCGGCATGGGCGTCGTCTACCGCGCCCTCGACACCGTCCTCGGGAGACAGGTCGCGATCAAGATGCTCCTCGCCCGCGAAGGGAGCGGCCACGCGCTCGCCCGCTTCCGGCGCGAGGCGACCGCCGTGGCGCGCCTCCGCCACCCGGGGATCGTCCCGGTCCACGAGACGGGGGAGCACGAGGGGAACCCGTACCTCGTCATGGAGCTCGTCCCGGGCGAGAGCCTCGAGGCCCTTCTCGGGAGAGAGCGGCTCGCGCCGAGACGGGCGGCCGAGATCGTGCGCGCGATGGCGCTCGCGCTCGCTCATGCTCACGCGCACGGCGTCGTCCACCGGGACGTGAAGCCGGAGAACGTGCTCGTGGACGGCGACGGCCGGGCGCGCATCATGGACTTCGGTCTCGCGCGCACGGACGCGGCGACCGCGATCACGAAGACGGGCGATCTCCTCGGGACGCCGATCTACATGGCTCCCGAGCAAGTCCGCGGCGATCCGGGGGAGCAGGGGCCGCACACCGACATCTACGGGCTCGGAGCGGTGCTCTACCGCGTGCTCGCGGGGCGGCCGCCCTTCCTGGCGCGCACGGCCGTCGAGCTCTTCCGGCTGGAGCGGTTCCTCTCGGGAAAGCCGATCCTCTCCCGGCCCGTCGGGCGGATCGAGCGGGCTCTCACGATCATCAAGAGGAGAAGGCGGCTCGTCGTCGCGCTCTCGCTCCCGGTCGTCGTCGTCCTCGCGATCGCCGCCGCGCTCGCGGTCCCGCCGTGGCTCGAGCGTCGGAGGGCCGCTGCTCGCGCGAAGGAGGTCGACGACCTGATCGTGCGGGCATCCGAGAAGATCGGGAAAGGAGACCGCGCGTCCGCGATCGCCGACCTCTCGCGAGCCCTCGAGCTCGACCGGGGCTCGAAGGAAGCGTGGCGACTGCGAGGCGCCGAGCGCCTGCGTGCGGGGGACGTCCCGGGCGCGATCGCAGACTTCACCGGAGGGCTCGAGGCGGCGCCGCGCGACGCCCCGCTCCTCCTCGCGCGCGGGGCCGCACGCCTCGGGACCGGCGACAGGGAGGGAGCGTTCGCCGATTACGACCTGGCCGTCGAGAGCGCGCCCTCGCTCGCGGTGGTCTGGGTCCGGCGCGGGCTCGCTCGCCTCGAGAAGAAGGACCTCGACGGGGCGGTCGCGGACCTCGCGAGGGCGACCGCGCTCGACCCGGGGAACGCTTCGACGTGGCGCGCTCGGGGCCTCGCCCGCGCGCGAAAGGGAGACGCACCGGGCGCGATCGCGGACTTTTCCCGTGCCATCGAGCTCGATCCCGGGGACGCCGGGAGCTTGCGAAACCGGGCGGTCCTCCGCAGGAACGCGCTCGACTTCTCGGGCGCGATCGCCGACTTCACCCGGGCGCTCGACGTCCTTCCCCGGGACGCCGTTCTCCTGGTTTCCCGGGGAGAGGTCCTGCACAAGGCGCGCGACCTCGCGGGGGCCATGGCCGACTTCGAGAGAGCGCATGCCGTCGATCCGGGCAACGCCGACTCCTGGATCGGCTCCGGCGACGTGAGGGCCGAGAGAGGTGACCTGGCCGGCGCGATCGCCGACTTCACGCGCGCGATCGAGCTCTCGCCGAACCGTCCGCTCGCGTACTACGGGAGAGGGGCCGTTCGCGCGGGAAAGGCGACGTCGCCGGGGCGATCGCCGACCTGACGCGCACGCTCGAGCTCGACGGGACGCAGGCTCGCTTCTGGCTCTCCCGGGCCTTGGCCCGCGAGGGAAACAAGGATCCCGAAGGCGCGATCGCGGACCTCGACGTGGCGCTCAGGATCGACCCGCTCCTTGCGGTCGCGCTCGCGACGAGGGGCCGCCTGCGAGCGCGGCGCGGAGACTACGACCAGGCCCTCGCGGACCTGGACCGCGCGGTCTCGATCCAGCCCCGGGTGTTCATGGCCTGGATGAGCCGCGGCGATCTCCACAGCTCCATGGGAAGACCGGATGCGGCGGTCGCCGACTTCACGAAGGCGCTCGAGCTCGACCCCGGGGACCCGCTGGCTCGCTTCAAGCGCGGCCAGGCGGCACTCCTCGCGGGAGACATCGAGACCGCGCGGGCGGACATGGAGAAGTTCCTCGAGCTCTTCCCCGACCGCCCGGAGGCGGCGAGCGCTCGCTCCGCGCTCGAGCAGCTCGAGCAGCTCC
>JACQDU010000178.1 GCA_016200955.1 bacterium | reverse complement strand
TCCTCGCGCTTCCTTGGAGCCGCTTTAGTATCTTGTCGCTCCTTCGAAGGAGAACCCATGCACCAGACGGCGCTCAACGCGAAGCACAAGAGCCACGGCGCCCGCATGGTCGAGTTCGGCGGCTGGGAGATGCCCGTCCACTACGAGAGCATCGTGCTCGAGCACGAGACGGTGCGGACGAAGGCGGGCCTGTTCGACCTCCAGCACATGGGCCGCCTCCGGCTCACGGGGAAGGACCGGGTCGCCTTCCTGGAAGGGATCATCACGCAGGCCGTCGCGTCGGCGAAGCCGGGGATGGCGCGCTACTCCCTCGTCACGAACGAGCAGGGGCACGCGCTCGACGACATCATCTTCTACACGCTCCCCGAGTCGCTCGTCGTGATCGTGAACGCGGGGAGGAAGGACAAGGGCGCTCGCCCCTGCGGCCTGGGAGCGCGCGACACGCTGCGCCTCGAGGCGGGCATGCCGCTCTACGGCCACGAGCTCGAGCTCGACGTGAATCCCTTCGAGGCGGGCCTCGACTTCGCCGTCTACCTCGACAAGCCCTTCGTGGGGCAAGAAGCGCTCGCGCGGATCAAGAAGGACGGCCCCTCGCGGCGAGTCGTCGGCTTCGAGTGCGAGGGAAAGCGCATCCCGCGCCAGGGAGCACCGATCTTCTCCGGCCCCGAGCAGGTCGGGAAGGTCACGAGCGGCACGCGTTCGCCCACGCTCGACAAGGTGATCTGCATGGGCTTCGTGCCCGCCGCGCTCGCCGCGAGCTCGAGCGCCTCGCTCGAGGTCGAGGTCGGCGGACAGCGCTACAAGCTCAGGCGCGTCGATCTCCCCTTCTACTCGCGGACGCGGAAGAAGAAGTGACCCGGCTCACTCCGGCTTCAGGAGACCCTTCGAGTCGAGGAGCTTCACCTTCTCCCTGAGATCGTCGTAGTCCTGGTCCTTGAGCGCGACGTAGCGCTTCGCCTCGAGCGCCGCGAGGACCTGCGCGTCCTCCTGCCGCATGGGAGAGAGCGAGAGGAAGGCCCTCGCGATCGCTTCTCGCACGCCCGGATCGAGGTCGGGCGAGGCGACCCAGGCGTCGTCGGGGAACGGCTTCGACGTCCCTATGATCTTGACCTGCGAGCGGTCGAGCTTCCCCAGGTAGAGCGCCTGGTCGTGGACGCGCTCCTCGACCGCCGCGCAGTCGACTCGCCCCGCGACCAGCTCCTCGAGCGACGCATCGTGGCCGTGAGTGAAGACGACGTGAGAGAAGCCCTTCGCGTCCACGCGCGGCTCGATCCCCGCCTCGATGAGCTGGAGCGCGGGCACGAGGTAGCCCGAGGTCGAGAGAGGATCGACGAACGCGAAGCTCTTCCCGCGGAGGTCCTCGAGCTTCTCGATCCCGCTCCTCGGAGTCGCGAGGAACAACGTGTGGAAGCGGCGGTCGAGGTCGCGCTGGACGATCGGGACCGCTCCTTTGAGCTTCCGCGTCGCGAGCACGTACGTCACGCCGCCGAACTGCGCGACGTCGATCCTCCCCTGGGCGAACGCCTCGACGTTCTCCGCGTACGTGAAGCCGACGAACGGCTCGACCTTCCTCCCCGTGGCGCGCTCGAGCATGCGCTGGACCGGCTCGAGCGACTTCAGGCGCTCCGTCGTGATCCGCCGGTCGGGCAAGAACCCGACCACGAGCGCCCTCTCGGTGCCCGTCGCGGCGCGGGAGAGGAACTTCCCGCCGAGGCGCGCTCCCAGGAGGACGAGGGCGATCACGCCCGTCGTCGCGAGCACCGTCTTGACCGTGCGGCGAGCGGAGCCCGCCTCGCCGGGCGATGGCTTCTCGATCTTCGTGGCCTCGAGGGGAGCAGGAGAGACGACATCCGTCGCCGACCGGACGTTCGTCTGCTGCCAGGACGGCGTGAGCGAGGGCGACGCCCCGGTGGCCGGCGCGACCGTCGCCGGAGGGAGAGCCGCCGTCTTCGTCGCCGTGCCCGGCGCTGCCGGCGTGTCCGACGCTCCCGCGAGCGCGCGCTCGAGCGCCTCCTCGAGCTCCTCCGCCGACTGGTAGCGGCAAGCGGGCTGCTTGTCGAGCGAGCGGACGATCACCTCGCGCAGGCCGGGCGAGATCCCCGGCCGCAGGATCGCCGGGTCCGGCGCGGGCAGCGTGAGGATCTCCCGGAACAACGACGCGATCGTCGGCGCGGAGAAGGGCGGCTTCCCGCACACGAGCTCGTAGAGCGTCGCTCCCATGGAGTAGATGTCCGCCGGCGGCCCGACGGCCGACGCCGACTCGATCTGCTCGGGCGCCATGTAGAGCGGCGTCCCGAGGGCCGTGCCCGTCCCCGTGAGGCTCGGCGTGCTCGGAGCGAGGAACGCCAGCGCGAGGCCGAGGTCCGCGAGCTTCGCCCGCCCGTCCTCGCGGCGGATGAGGATGTTGTCGGGCTTCACGTCCCGGTGGACGATCCCGCGCCGGTGCGCTTCCGCGAGCCCGCGCGTCGCGTCGAGCACGATCCGGATCGCCTCGCTCTCCGGGAGCTGGCCGCTCCTCCTCAGGAGGTCCGCGGCGGACGTGCCGTCCACGAACTCCATCTGGATGAAGAAGACCCCGTGCTCCTGACCCGCGTGGAGCGTGCGCACGAGGTTGTGGTGGTCGATCCGCGCCGACACCTGCGCCTCGCGCACGAAGCGCTCCGCGTAGTCGGAGTCCTTCCCGTGGTGCGCGAGGAGGATCTTGACCGCGACGGTCATGTCGAGCGTGAGATGTTGCCCGGCGTAGACCGCTCCCATTCCCCCCGAGCCGAGACGCCGCAGGAGGCGCACGCCGCCCAGGACCTTCCCTCCCGTCGTCCCGGGGATCGGGAGGAGGAGCGGGTCGTCGTCGAGCGAGCCCGGGGTCGCGGGCTTCGGCTTCGAGCTCTCGGTGAGCGCGAGCTCCCTCGGGGGCGGGTCGCTCGCCTTCGTCGTCCCGGCGCTGTCCGAGAGAGAGAAGCCGCTCGGGAGCTCGGACGAGGTGCCGCCCGCTCGCCCGCTCTCGGGGAGGTCGAGCGTGTCGGTCCTCGGACCGACCGCCGCGCCGCAGGCCTCGCACGAAGCGTCGATCGAGGTGAGGACTCCCCCGCACCGTCGGCACCGGTGTTCCATGCCGCGCATTGTGCCCGTCCCGACGGGGAGACGCTACCGCGCCCCCGGGTCTCCTCGCGGCTGCCGTCGTCGCCCCTCTCTCCCCCTTCGCCGGGCGCGCCCCGGCTCTTTCTGAGATTGAGACTCATTCTCAAAAAGACTGGACACGTCCCCGGGAGACCAGTAAACTCCTCGCCCCTCTCATTGAGACTGAGTCTCAGTCTCACTGAGATGATCGGGAGAGGAATCCGCGTGGGCCTTCGATCTGTCGGTCGTGGTGCCGGCGCCGCTCTCGCGGCGTCGCTCGTCCTCGCCGCTGCGCCGGCCGTGGCGGGAGAGAAGAAGTTCACCTACGTCTACGAGCCCCAGGCGCTCGCTCCCGGGAGCGTCGAGCTCGAGCAGTGGATCACGCCCAAGCTCGGGAAGGCGAGCGGGTCTTACTCCCAGTTCGACCTGAGGACCGAGATCGAGGTCGGCCTCCTGGAGGACCTCCAGACCTCCGTCTACCTGAACTTCCGGAACACGCACGCCGCCGACGTCCGGGTGGGCGAGCGCGGCTCCACGAACGGCGACTTCATCACGCAGGACGGCAAGGAGCGCTTCGACCAGTTCGAGTTCGAGGGCTTCTCGAACGAGTGGCTCTACAAGCTCTCGGACCCCGTCGCCGACGTGGTCGGGGTCGCCCTCTACTTCGAGTGGACGACGAACGGGAAGGAGCTCGAGCTCGAGGAGAAGCTCATCCTCGCGAAGACCTGGGGCGGCCTCACCCTCGCCGCGAACCTGATCGCCGAGCAGGAGTGGCGGCAGACTCCCACCGACGAGGCTCCGCGCGAGGCCCGCTTCGGCGCCACCGTGGGCGCGTCTTACCGGATCCCGAAGACGCCCTTCTCGCTGGGCCTCGAGTTCCGAACGGAGCACGTCCTCGAGCTCTTCGGCGACTACAAGCACTCGGTCTTCTCGCTCGGCCCCGTCGCGCACGTGGCCTTCGAGCGCTGGTGGGCGACGCTCACGCTCCTCCCCCAGATCGCGAGCCAGACGCCATCCTACAAGTGGTTCGATTACGATGGCTTCGAGGTCTTCGAGGCGCGTCTCATCGTCGGCGTCGAGTTCTGAGAGAGACGAAGTGAAGCAACGAGAGCCTTCCCGGAAGCTCCTCGCGCTCGCGCTCGCGCCGCTCCTCGGAGCGTGCGCCGCGAGCTCGGTCGTGCCCGACCCCGAGGAGCGCGACGTGGTGCGAGCGCAGAAGCTCGACGCGCAGGCCGATCTCTCCCGCCTGAAGCACGGCCGCGACCGCTTCGTGCACCGCTGCTCGTCGTGCCACGACCTCCCCTCGCCGCGCGACCTCAAGCCGGAGGAGTGGCC
>JACQDU010000210.1 GCA_016200955.1 bacterium | reverse complement strand
TCCTGCGGGACGTAGCCGATCCCGCGGCGCCACGCTCCCAGGTCCACGTCGCGGAGGTCCGTCCCGTCGAGCGCGACCTTCCCGGGGCGAGGGTCCATGATCCGCGGGAGGAGCCGGAGGACGGTCGACTTCCCCGACCCGACCTCTCCCACGATCGCCGTCGTGCCTCCGACGGGCACGGGGAAGCTCACGTCCTCGAGGAGCGTGCGCTTCCCGTCCTCGCTCCTCCGCGTGACGGATTCGAAGGAGACGGCGTGCTCGAGAGCGCGCGCGGGCGCTCCCTCTCGCGAGCTCACCTCGGGCGCGTTCTTCTCGATCTCGAGGAGGCGCGCGACGCTCGCTCCCGACTGGCGGAAGCGGACGATGAAGCTCCCGAGGTCGAGCATGGGCCAGACCAGGAGCAGCGTGAGGCCGTAGAAGGAGACGAACGCCGGGAGCGTGAGCTGCTCGTGCATGACCTGCCGTCCCCCGAAGTAGACGAGCGTCGGGAGCACCAGCTGCCAGCCGTAGCCGTAGAGCATCTCGACCGAGACGTGCGCCGTCTCGGCCGCGATGCCGGCATCCCGGTGCCGCGCGACGAGGCCCGAGAAGTGCTCGGCCTGCGAGCGCTCGAGACCGTTGGCCTTGACGGCGCGGATCCCCGTGAACAGCGCATCCAGGAAGCTCTCGAGGCTGGAGACTCGCTTCTGGACCGTGTCGAAGAGCACGTCGAGCCGTCCCGCGAGCCGGAGGTAGAAGATCGCGATCAACGGGAGCGGCGCGCACGCGACGAGCGTGAGAGCGGGCGAGATCGTCGCCATGACGGCGAGCGCGAACGCGACGACGATCGCCGCCTCGACGAGCCGGAAGACTCCCGAGCAGGCGAACCAGGACATCTTCTCCTCGCCGCAGTCGTCCGTGAGCCGCGTGAGGAGGTCGCCCGCCGGGTGCTTCACGTACACGTCGGGGCCGAGCTCCGTGAGCAGGTCGAACGTCCGCTCGCGCGCCTCGCGGCCGAGGGCGAAGTTCATGCTCGCTCGCGTGTACTGGAGGAGACCGTAGACGACCGAGCGCAGGACGCCGACGGCGACGATCCCGAGCGCGATCGACCACGGAACGCTCCCCGCATTCTCCTGGGCGCTCTCGAGGACGGGCGCGAAGAGCGTGGGGAGAGCGACGCGGAGCCCCGCGGAGATCACCGTGAGGAGCATGAGCCGCACGAGGACTCCCTTGTGCGGCTTCCAGAGGGCGAGGTACCAGCGGAAGGTCGTCCCGAAGGGAGGCCGCTCGCTCTCGGCGCCTTTCTTGCTAACCAAGGCCATGCGTCACCGCTTCCTCGACCTGGACCGCCAGCGCGGGCTCGCCTCTCGGCGCGGCATCGAGCGCCTGGAGCCGCTCGAGCGCGGCGTAGCGCCCGTTCCGCGCGCGGAGCTCGTCTCGCGTGCCCGATTCGGTGATCCGGCCGCGCTCGACGAAGAGGATCCGGTCGGCGGCCCGCACGGTCGCGAGCCTGTGCGCCACCGTGAGCGAGGTCCGCCCGCGCGAGAGGCGCTCGAGCGCCCGGTGGAGGCGCGCTTCGGTCGCCGGGTCGACGCTCGATGTGGCCTCGTCGAGGAGGAGGATCCCCGGCTCGCGTGCGAGAGCGCGTGCCGCGGCGATGAGCTGGCGCTCGCCGAAGCTCAGTCCTTCTCCTCCGTCTCCCAGGACCGTCGCGAGGCCGTCGGGCAATCGCGAGACGAGGTCGAGCGCGTCGAGCGCGCCGAGCGCCGCGCGCGCGGCGTCTTCTCCGCCGCCGGCTCCCAGGAGGACGTTGTCCTCGAGCGTGCCGGGGAACAGCCTCACGTCCTGGAGCACGAGCCCGAACTGGCCCCGGAGCTCCCGGAGAGGGATCGACCTCACGTCGCGGCCGCCCACGAGGACCCGGCCCTTCTGCGCGACGTGGAAGCGGAGGAGCAACGAGAGGATCGTCGACTTCCCGTGCCCCGTCGGTCCCACGAGCGCGAACTTCGCCGCGCGCGGCACCGTGAACGTCACGCCACGGAGGGCCCAGTCGTCCTCGCCCGCGGGTTCCTTCCGGTAAGAGAACCAGACGTCCTCGAAGCGGAGCTCTCCCTCGCTCCCGGGCACGATCGGCGTCGCGGGGAGCAGGAGCTCGGGCTCGGGCTCGCGGTCCATGAGTGCGTAGACCCTGAGCGCCGAGACGCGCGCTCGCTCGAGCTGGCCGAGCTGCTCCGAGAGCCTGTGGAGCGGCTCGTAGTAGCGGCGCATGTAGTCGAGGAACGCGACGAGGGTGCCGATCTGGCGCGTCCCCGCCGCGACCCCGGCCCCTCCGACGAGGAGGATCGCGGCCTGGCCGAGGGCTTCCATCATCATGATCCCGTTGAAGAACGGGATGACGATGCGCTCGGACGCCGTCTCCGCCTCGAAGCGCGCTCCCGACAGCTCGCGGCACCGCTCGCGCGCCCAGGCCGCACGGTCGAACGCCTGGAGCACCGGCATGCACCTCAGGTGCTCGGCGAGGAAGCCCACGAGGTCCGCATTCCGCGCGCGCGCCTCCGCGAACCTGGGGCCGGCGTGCTTGCGGAACAGGTGGAAACCGAACGCGATCGGCGGGAGCACCGCGAGCCCGACGAGAGCGAGCTTCCAGTCGATCACGAGCATCGTGACCGCCATCGCCGCGAACAGGACGAAGTCTCCCAGAAGCGCGAGGAAGGCCGACGTCATGAGGTTCCTGAGGGTCTCGACGTCGTCCATGACGCGCGCTATGAGCTTCCCCGAAGGCTGCTCGTCGAACGTCGACACGGGGAGAGAGACGACGCGCGAGAGGAGCTCGGCGCGGAGAGCGGCCATGGAGCTCTGGCCGATCCTGTTCAGGATCACTCTCTGGCACCACGTCACGACCACGAGGAGCGCGAGCTGACCGACGTAGAGCCACGCCCACCGCGCGAGCCCCGCCAGCGATCGGGCCGGGCCCGTCGCCTCGACGTCGATCGCGTGCTTGAGGATCAACGGCCCCGCGAGGGTGAGCGCCGTCGACGCTCCGAGGAGGAGCGCCGCCAGGACCAGGTCGCGTGCGTGGGGGCGGAAGTAGCGGAAGGTCCTCAGGACCCAAGGCTTCTTCTCTAGGCCCCCGACTTCCGGGCTCGTCTCCAAGGATTCCCCCCGCGCGCGGTGCGCAAGGCCCCCTACTCTCGCGGGACCCGGCTCTGTCGCGCTCGCAATTCTAAGGCAAGAGCGCGCGAGAGCACCGGAAACGTCGGAGGCGAACGCTAGGATCCCGCGATCACGAGCGGGCATGCCCGGCGGCAACCTCGCGAACGGTCGACTGGTTCGGTGGGGCTCCCTGGATACCCCCACGCAGAGACAATAGGTCTCCTGGATCGAGCACCTCGAACGTAATCCGGTCCAGCACACCAACCTCGCGCTTGCCGCGGGCGACGCGACGGAACCGTAGCCGTGTACGACGACAAGCTGACACAAGGATCTCGCGGGCGCGCTCTCGGGGCACCGCATCGAGAGGCCGGGCGAGGACAGCGAGTCGTTCCATGGCAGCATCAACTTCGGCCTCCGACCTTCCGTTCACCTCGCCGTCTTCGCCGGGAATTCACCATGCGTTCGCAGTCCGTGCACGAGCCCGTGGATGATGTCGCGGCGGTGCGAGAATGCATGGCCTGCTGAGGGCCCCGGGTCGTGGGTGACGCGGCCCCGGTCGTCGTGAGCGCCACGGGGCGAGACCCGGCGGGCCAGGAGCGCCGAGGGAGAGCGTCGCTCCGGTACCTGGAGGGGCGGATGCACCGGCACTTCGATGAAGAGCTGAAGCTGCTCAAGGAACGCCTGCTGACCATGGGCTCGCTCGCGGAGCGGATGCTCCACCGCGCGGTCGAGGCGCTCGTGAAGCACGACGGCACGACCCTCCCCGAGGTCTTCGCGATTGAGAAGGAGGTCAACGCGCTCGAGGTGCAGATCGAGCAGGACGTGCTCGCGCTCATCGCGAGGCGGCAGCCCGTGGCCGCCGACCTCCGCTTCCTAATCATGGCGATCAAGATCGCGGGCGAGGTCGAGCGCTGCGGCGATCAGGCGGTCAACATCGCGCAGACGACGCATCGGCTCGTGGCCGAGCTGCCGATCAAGCGCCTCGTCATGCCGCCAATCCTCGCCGAGAGGGCGCTCAAGATGTTGCGCGAGGCGCTCGACGCCTTCGTGCGCGGCGACGTCGCGCTGGCGCGGCGCGTCCTGGCCGAGGACGACGAGGTCGACTCGCTCCGCGACGACGTCTTCCGCACCATGATCACTTACATGATGGAGGACCCGACCACGATCTCCCGGGCCCTCTCGCTCATCCTCATCTCGCGCAACCTCGAGCGCGTCGCCGACCACGCGACGAACGTCGCCGAGGAGGTCATCTTCCTCGTCGAGGCGCGCGAGGTACGGAGCGAGCAGGAGAAGGGTGCGCGCTTGCAGGGGGCGAAGGCGCCGAGCCCGACCCGGCCCGCGGAGCCGCGCCCGTGAAGACCGTGCTCGTCGTCGACGACGAAAGGGACATGCTCGAGCTCGTCCGCTACCGGCTCGAGCAGGAAGGCTACACGGTGCTAACCGCCGATTCGGGAGAGTCGGCCCTCGAGCTCGCGCGGACGGAGACCGTGAACGCGGTCATCCTCGACCTCATGATGCCGGGGATCGACGGCCTGGAGGTCCTCCGCCTCCTCCGCGCGCAGCCCGCGGGAGCGGGGCTGCCGGTGATCCTCCTCACGGCCAAGTCGGAGGAGGCGGACCGCGTCGTCGGGCTCGAGCTCGGCGCCGACGACTACGTCGTCAAGCCCTT
>JACQDU010000204.1 GCA_016200955.1 bacterium | reverse complement strand
AGGACGACGAGGCCGAAGCCGGCGGCGACGAAGAGGTACCACTTCTGGAAGAGCTCGAGCGTCGCCCCGCCGTCGGTCGGGCGGACCAGCCACATCCCTCCGCCGAAGATGAGGGCGACGACTCCCAGGATCGTCGAGCCGAGGGAGAAGAGGAACATCCCTTCCTCGGAGGCGTCGTCGAGAGCCTGAGCCGCCGCCGGTCGGGTCGTCGCGGCTTCTTGGGTCGTCTGGTCGGTGGTCATCGGCTCACTTCCACTTCTGACTCTCGAGGCCACGCACCGCGGCGAACAGGAAGAAGAAGATGCTCGTCCCGAAGAAAATGAGGTCCCGGGTCGAGACCAGGCCCCGGTTGAGCTCGGAGCAGTGCGTGGTGAAGCACAGGTAGTGACTCACCGTCTTCAAGGTCGGATTCGTGGCGTAGGAGCTCACGAGCTGGGCCGCGTAGAGCAGGATGTTGATCGCCACTCCGACGATGAAGGCCACGAGCTGGGAGTCCGTGATGGTCGAAGCCGCCGTGCCGATCGAGATGAGGAAGCCGCCCATGAGGAACGCGCCGAGGTACGCGGAGAAGATGGGACCCCAGTCCCACTCGGTCGAGTACTGGGCGAGGATCACGATGTAAGCGAGCGTCGTCGCGAGCATGGTCGCGTAGAACGTCATCGCGGCCCCGAACTTGCCCAGGATCACCTGGACGTCCGTCACCGGCGCGGTGAGGAGCGTCTCGATCGTGCCGAGCCGCTTCTCCTCCGCGACGAGGCGCATCGTGAGGGCCGGGCAGATCACGATGAGCGAGATCCAGAAGACGAAGTTCTCGAAGACGATCCTTCCCGCCGAGACGCTGATCTCCTGCTTGGGGTCCGAGACGTAACGGACGAGCGCGAAGAACAGGAGGCCGTTCAGGACCATGAAGACGGCGAAGACGATGTAAGGGATCGCCGTCGTGAAGAAGGTGCGGACCTCCTTCGCGTAGAGGATCCAGAGCGTCTGGAACCAGGACGGCCTCACGGGGAGGCCGATCGGGTTGAGAGACTCGGCGACCTTCCCGTCCTTGAGCGCCATGGCCCCGAGCGCGGCCGGGTAGAGGAAGACGAGCCCGAGGACGCGCACGATGCTGCGCGTCTGGGTCGACTCGCTCACGTCGATCGCGGTCTGGGCGAAGTACTCGACGAGCCCACACGCTCCCGCTCCGAGGACGAGGTAAGTCGCTCCGAGGAGCGGCGTGCCCACGGCCTCGAGGAGAGCGAGGTAGACCTTCCAGAGGAGGACGAGCACGGCCGAGACGCCGAGGGCGCACACCTTGATCTTCGTGGTCAGCTCGGCTCCGTGGGCGATCGCGTACCAGTTGGCGACGATCGCCCAGAAGACGGCGAGCTTGAGCACGTCGAGCACGATCCCGCCCAGGGTCTCGGGGAGCATGCCGCTCCAGTCGACCTTGCCCCGGCCCGTGTCCGCGCGGGCATGCACCGGCGCTGGCGTGGCGCTCGGAGTCGCGCTCGAAGGCGCCGCGGGAGAGGGAGCGGGGCTCGCCTGATCGTTCATGACCTCACCTCGACCTGGGCTCCGCCTCCGGCCGTCTCGCCGGGAGCGGGAGAAGCCGGCGCCGGGCTCGGGGGCTCCGTGGTCGAAAGGACAGGAGCCTGGCCGTTGCCTCCGGCCGCCGGCGCGCTCGCGGGCGCGGGCGATGCCTCCTGGGGAGAAGCGCCGGGGTCGTCTCGCGTGAGGCTCATGAAGATCTCCTCGAGCGTCGTCTGCTCGACGGCGAGCTCGCGGAGGGCCCAGCCCTTCTCGAGGACGCGGGCCGCGATCCTCTCGGCGGCGGCGCGCGTCGCGGCCTCGTCGCCTCTCGCTCCCTCGATCTCGAGACGGAAGCCGACGACGTCGGTCGGGTGCGTGTCGTCGCGGGAGAGCTCGTGCGCGGCCTTGACTCCCGGGACGGAGAGGAGGGCCTTCTCGACCTCGTCGAGCGTCCCGTCCTTCGCGCGGATCGAGACGCGGATCGCGTTCTGGCGCTCCGACTCGACGAGGCCCTTGACCGTGTTCTGCGCGCGCGAGCGGCCGTTGGCGATGATCACGACCTTCGTGCAGACGATCTCGACCTCCGAGAGGATGTGAGTCGAGAGGACGATCGTGTGCTGGGCTCCCAGCTCCTTCACGAGCTGCCGGACCTCGCGGACCTGCCCGGGGTCGAGGCCGATCGTCGGCTCGTCGAGCACGAGGAGCGGCGGATCGCTCACGAGAGCGTCGGCGATCCCGACGCGCTGCCGGTAGCCCTTGGAGAGCGTTCCTATGAGCTGGCGCTTCCGGTCCGCGATCCGGGTGCGCTCGAGCACGTAGTCCACGCGCGTGGCGACCTCTCTCCTCTCGACGCCCTTCATGCGCGCCCGGAACTCGAGGTACTCCCGGACGCGCATGTCGGTGTAGAGGGGAGTGTTCTCCGGGAGGTAACCGATCTGTCTCCGCGCGTCGATCGAGTGAGTGCGGACGTCGAAGCCCTCGACGATCGCGGTGCCGCTCGTCGCGGGGATGAAGCCGCAGACGATCTTCATCGTCGTCGACTTCCCCGCGCCGTTCGGGCCGAGGAAGCCGAGGATGTCTCCTCGCTCGACCTCGAACGAGACGCCGTCCAGGGCCATGCGCTGGCCGTAGACCTTCCTGAGCTCACGGACGCTCAGCACGAGCCGCCCTCCTTGATGTCGCGTTCCATGTTTTCACTGAGAGCTTCGACATCCCATGGGAGTGACGCGTCACCCGCGGTCCTTGTTGCACGCGAGCGCCCGAAACGGCGCCGCTCAGCCCCGTTCCGCGGGCTTGTATCGCTTCTCCACGTTCTTGTCGAAACGTTGCTTGATCTTCTCGACGAGGCCGGCGTCCGAGCCCACGTAACGCCACTCGCCCGGAGTCGTCGGCGAATACTCGCGCTCGAGGCGGGTCGCCGCGAAGCGCACCTTGATGTCCTTCGGGCCGTTCTTCTCGACGCGAGCGCGGATCCGGCGGCCCTCCTGCGTCCCGCGCACGTGGTCCTCGAGGCCGGGGACCGCGTTCGTCTCGAGGTCGCCGGAGTCGCGGTCGGCGCGCGCGACCTGGAAGCCTTCTTCCAGGATCGACGCCGAGAGGCAGTCGAAGACGACCTCGTACTCGTAGTGGAGGGAGCTCATCTCGGTGTAGTCCGTCTCGGGAACCTCGATCCGCGTGGATCTGCATCCGAGCAGGAACGCGGCGGCCAGTGCGACGCCGATCGTCGGAGCGGCGTGGCGCATGTGCCCTCCAAGGCATTTCTTGCGGCGAGCGAGCCTCTTCGACGATCGCCCTCGAGACCAGTGCATCCCTCGAGGTCACACCGCCGGGCCCGCGAGGGTTGGGATTCTATGGCGCCTCGCGCGGAGCGTCAAGATCGGGGGCAGGACCGCTCGCCTGTTTCTCCTTGCGCGAACGCATGCGCGCTCGGAGCTTCCGGAAGATGTGAACGCCTCCCGCGAGGAAGACGAGGATCACGAGGACGTCGATCGGCTCCTGGTACTGCTTGATCACCGGGTAGCTCGCCTCGAGCTGCCACCCGAGCGCGGCCAGGAAGAGGTCCCACAGGCCGGCTCCGAGGACGGTCATGAGCGCGAACGGCGCTATCCTCATGCGAGCGATCCCCGCGGCCGTCGAGATGAAGTGCCGCACGACGGGCACGAAGCGCGCGATGAGGACCGTGATCGCGCCCTTCCGCTCGAACCACGCCTGCGTCGTGTCGAGGTCTTCCTCGATGAGGCCGACGTAGGGTCCGAGCTTCCGGACGCCCACGGGGCCCGCGAAGAGCCCGAAGTAGTACGTGAGGAGAGAACCGACGAGACCTCCCAGGACGGCCGCGAGGAGGCCGAGCCAGAAGGTCGGGCAGCCCTCGAAGGCCGGGTCTCCGTTCGCGACGCGGTGAGCGACGAAGCCGACGAACGGCATGACGGCGAAGCTCGGGATCGGGACGTACATCGACTCGCAGACCATGAGGAGGAAGATCCCCGGGTATCCGAGGCGGCGGATCACGTCCGCGCAGAAGTCGATGATCGTCTGGGTGAGATGGAGCTGCATGGCGATCGGGGGCGGGAGTCTAGCACGAGAGCCCGGCGGCCCTTCCTGTACTACTAACAATCCAATTCTTCTCGCGGAGAGAAGAAGTCATCTCGGTCCGCCACGCCCAAGGCGTGGCATTTGGTTCGGGCGGAAGCCGAGGCCGGTGACTTTCACCGCGGCTCGCTGCCGCTCGCCTGGGGAAAAGACGCCGCTCGTGCCCGCGCTCGCGTGACTCTCCCCTTCTGCACCGGAAGCACGGGCGCGCCGCTCGCGAGTCGCGCGACACCAAGCTATAAGGCCCCCCTGGAGGGGCCAATGAGGCTCGAGCACGCCAACATCTGCGTGCGGGACGTCGATGCCACCATACGCTTCTTGCAGCAAGCCTTCCCCGAGTTCCGGGTGCGCCACGAGGGCCTGACCGCGCAGGGCGCGCGCTGGGTGCACGTCGGGACCGACGAGACGTACGTCGCGCTGCAGGCGGCGTTCGCTCGCGACGAGCGACCGTTCGAGCCGTACTCCGGCCGGCCCGGTGTCAACCACCTGGCCTACGAGGTCGAGGACGTCGAGGCGGTGCGCCGCCGCCTCGCCGAGGCTGGCTACAGGGACTCGACGCCGCCCAATGCGCATCCCTACCGGAAGCGGGTCTACTTCATGGATCCCGGGGGCAACGACTGGGAGTTCGTCGAGTACCTCACGGAGGATCGCGCCAAGCGGCACGACTATTTGCTGCCGGAGCGACCCACCGGTTGAGGGAGCCGTATCCCGGGCGACCACGTTCTCGTCGGACGAACGCTTCCTCAACTCGTTCCGCGTGCTTGAGGCACGACGGTGTCAGGTGAGCGCCCCTCGCAGCCTCCCCGAAGGGGAAGGGGGAACGTGCGTGGGAGGAGTCCTCCGGAAAGAACGCCGCTCGTGCGCGACTCGAGGCGACCGAGCACGAGCACGAGCGGCGCCGGGGACTAGCTCGAGCTAGGCCGCGGAGCGACGGGGTCCACCTCAAAACACTCTCCGGAGATAGTGAAACACTCTCCGGAGATAGCAATCGATGCGGCCCCCTTTCCCGTCGCGCCGCCGGGCGCAGCCACGCATCCGCCCGCGGGAGAAGACCTTCGCCCCCCGGCGCCGCTTCCCCGTCCCGCGCCACCAGGAGACTCGCGCTCCCTCCTGCCCGAGCTACCTCCCTCGCTTCAGCTCCTCGAGAGCACCCCGAGCCTCCGCGACGTGAGGATCCGACGCCGGAGCCAGCCCCAGGAACCGCTCGAGGTCCGCTCCGGCTCCCTTCGCATCGCCCTTCCGCTTCCGCGCAAGCCCGCGTGCGAGCCACGCGTAGTAAGCCTTCGTCGGCTCGAGCTCGAGCGCACGCGTCGCATCCGCGATCGCCCCTTCGTGCTCGCCCTTGCCCTCGCGCTCGAGCGCGCGGTTCGACCAGGCGAATCCTCGACCCGGACTCCGAAGTCGCCAGGCGCGAGCTCCACGGCACGCTCGGCATCCGCGAGAGCGCCCACCGCGTCTCCCTGGAAGTCGCGCGCCTGGGCCCGAGCGCGCCAGAAGTGGTGCGACCGGGGGTCGGCCTCGATCGCCGCCTGGGCGTCGGCGAGGGAGCCCGCGGAGTCGCCCCTCCGCCGCTTCAGGAAGGAGCGCGAGACGAGCGCCAGGACGTTCCGCGGGGCGAGCTTGAGCGCCCGGTCGTAGTCGGCGAGCGCGAGGTCGAGCTGCCCCTGGCGGCTCTCGAGCGAGGCCTTGTTCAGCCACGTGTCGGCGTCGTTCGGGTTCAGCTCGAGAGCGTGGGTCCAGCAGGCGAGGGCCGCTTCGGCGTTCCCGGCGGAGAGGTGAGCCTCGCCCAGCTCGGCCAGGAGCGGCTGCCTGGAGGGCTCGAGCTGCGTGGCGCGGAGCATGTCGGCGACCGCTCCCTCGCCGTCGCCGCGGACGCGCCTCAGGCGCGAGCGGTGCGCCCACGCCTCCGCCTCGCCCGGGACGAGCTCGACGGCCCGGTCGAGGTCCGAGAGAGGCGCCGCGGTGCGTTCGGAGTGTTCGCCGGGCGTCGGGAGTGAAGGAACCACCGAATGCACCGAATGCACCGGAGAGCGGCGCGCGCGTTCGTTCCTCAGCGAGCGCGGCAACGCTCCAGGCCGGCCTTCGCTTCCTTCGACTGGGGCCCGTCGGGCGCCAGCTCGAGCGACTTCCTGTAGTCGGCGGTCGCGCCCGGGGGATCGCCCTTGCGCTCGCGCAGCGCGCCGCGCCTCGCGAAGAGGCCGGCGTTCCTCGGCTCGAGCTCGATCGCCTTCGAGAGCTCGGAGATCGCGCCCTCCCAGTCGGCGGCCTTCTCCCTCTCGTCGGCGCGGCCGACGATCGCGTGGAGACCATCCGCGGGAGCGTCACCGTGCGCGCCT
>JACQDU010000119.1 GCA_016200955.1 bacterium | reverse complement strand
TAGCCCGCGTTCGGGTCGTAGCCCGCGTTCGGGTCGTAGCCCGCGTCCGGGTCGCTCGGCGGGGCCGCGTTCGGGTCGTAACCGGGAGCGGCGGTCGCCTCCGCGGGCGCGACCGCGTCCGGCGCGTTCGGGTCGTAGCCTTCCGCCGGAGCGCTCGCGCTCTCGGGAGGCGCGCTCTCGGGAGAAGGAGCGGGCTCGGCGGGCGCCTCGTCCGCGCTCGCGGGAGCGGGAGGCTCGGGCGGAGGGGCCTCGGGATCGGCGCTCGCGGGGGGCGCGGCCCCTCCTCCTCCCGGCATGAGAGCGAAGACGTCGGCCCGGAGGACCTTCTCCGTGATCGAGTCGGCCTCCGCCGGAGGAGCCTCGGCGCCGTCCCTCGGCTCGAAGGCCGGGTCCACGGCGGCCACGGGCGCCGGCTCGGGCACGGGCTCCGGGGGACGCCCCGCCTCGTCGAGCTCGCGCGAGCACTCGAGGAGGAGGCCCGTGACGGTGACGTGCATCGTCGGCTCCTGGGGCTCCACCTCGCTCGCGACGACGAAGCGGCCTTCCTTGAGCTTGAGCATGGCTCGCACGGCCGCCATGTCGCGGTCGCCGCCGAAGGACGCGGTGAGAGGGCGGCCCGCGGCGAAGACGATCTGCCCGCGCAGCTTCCCGTCGGAGATCGCGACGGTGCACGTCTTCTTGTTGAACTCGACTCCCTGGAGGATCTCGACGAGAGGGACCTGCGAGAGCTTCCCCGCCATCGAAGCGTTCGCGCCCGAGCCGATCGAGGTCATGTCGAAGCGCTTCGTGTCCGTCCCGTCGTCCTTCTTGTCGGCGGTGCCCTCGGCGCGGAGCTCGATCTCGTACGGGCCGATCTGGATCCTGTCGCCGACCTTCACGATCTGGTTCGAGAGGCGCTTCCCGTTCACGTAGCAGCCGTTCGAGGAGCCCTGGTCCTCCAGCGTGATCTGCTTCCCCGAGACCTTGAACGACGCGTGGTGCCGCGAGACCTCCTTGTGCGGCAAGACGAGGTCGCACTTGTCGTGTCGGCCGACCGTGATCTCGCGCGAGAAGCCGAGCGGGATCGGCGGGAGCGGGTCGCACCAGATCCATGCGATCGCGTCTCCCGTGCCCTTGCTCACGATCCTGCTCGTGAGCGGCTTGGGCGGCTGGACCGCGGGCCCCTCGCCCAGGAGAGCGGGGTCGACCGCTTGCCGCATGGTCGTCTGCGCGTCGCGGCGCACGGCGGGGATCTTGGCGTCCGACCCGGGGACCTTGGGCTGCGACTTCGCCGCGGCGAGGCGCGCGGCGGCCGCGGCGCTGCTCGCCGGGTTGAAGACCTTGATGGGGCCTCCCGGCTTCATGGGAGTCGGGTTCTTCGCGACCGGAGCGACGGGCTTCCCCGGAACGGCTCCCTTCACCGGAGGCTTCTGCGAGACGACGTTCGGCGGCCCTGTGGGCTTCGCCGGAGGCTTCGCGGCCGCCGGGCGCGGCGCGACCACGGCCGGCGAGGGCTTGAGGACTTGCGGAGAGTCCGCGGCGTCCGCCTCGCTCGTGGGGAGCTCGTGCTTGCATATGATGCAGCGCGCGTCTCCGAGACGGTTGGCGAAGCGGCAGCTCGGGCACTGGATGATCTTCTTGAAGGCCGTCACCCGTCTCTTTCCCTCGCCAGCGATGGCGACCGAATCCTTAACTCTAGACCACGTTGCGCGGACGCGCCAATCCTCGCGCCGTGATTCTGGACGAACGCTCGCGGCGGGCGTCTCCCGTCGAGATCGGTTATCGGACACCGCCGGGCTCGGCCCCGCTCAATCGTCGCCTGTCTCACGAGGCGAGCTGTCACCGTTTCGGCAGAGATGACGCCATTTCTCTAGGAATGAAGCGAACTGTCCTTGGAGAAGGGCTTCTCTCATCTTTCCCATGAAGTCTTGATAAAAAGTGAGGTTGTGGATCGTCGCGAGCGTGAGCGCCGTGACCTCCTCGACCGAGAAGAGGTGCCGTAAGTACGCGCGCGTGAAGCCGCCCTTGCAGGTCGCGCAAGAGCAGAGCGGATCGAGGGGCGAGAAGTCCTCGCGGAAGCGCGCGTTCCTGAGCTTGAGCTGCTCGCCGCTCCACGTGAAGACCTGCGCGTTCCGTGCGTTCCGCGTCGGGAGCACGCAATCGAACATGTCGATCCCGCGAGAGACGGCCTCGCAGATGTCGATCGGCGTCCCGACTCCCATGAGGTAGCGCGGCTGCTCCTCGGGAAGGCGAGGGCACGTGTGGTCGAGCACGCGGGCCATCTGCTCGGGCCCCTCTCCCACGGAGAGGCCGCCCACGGCGTAGCCGTCGAAGCCGACCTTTCGCAGCGCGGTCGCGCTCTCGTCGCGGAGGTCGAGGAAGACGCCCCCCTGGACGATCCCGAAGAGCGCCTGCTCCTCGCGCCTTTGGTGAGCGCCGCGCGAGCGAGCGGCCCAGAGGCTCGTGCGAGCGACCGCGGCCGCCACGGCCTCCTTCGGGGAAGGGTGCGGAGCGCACTCGTCGAAGGCCATGATCACGTCCGCTCCGAGCGCGTTCTGGATCTCGATCGACTTCTCGGGCGAGAGGTCGAGGAGCGAGCCGTCGTAGTGCGAGCGGAACCGGACGCCCTTCTCGCTGACCTCCGGAGGAGCCATGTCGCCGCCGCCTCGCCCGCCTCGCGTCGCGAGCGACCAGACCTGGAAGCCGCCGGAGTCGGTGAGCATGTTCCTCGTCCACCCCGTGAACCGGTGGAGGCCGCCCGCCGCGCGCACGACCTCCGCGCCGGGGCGGAGCGCCAGGTGATAGGTGTTGCCGAGGACGACCTCCGTCCCCGTCGCGTGGACCTGGTCGATCGTCAAGGCCTTCACGGCCCCTCGCGTGCCGACCGCCATGAAGACCGGCGTCTCGACCGTACCGTGAGGGAGGACGAGGCGCCCTCTCCGCGCCTTCGTGTTCTCGTCGCGCCCGAGCAAGGAAAACGCGATCGGCCCGCTCATCCCCCCGAGTCTACACGACCGCTCGGGTAGCGCCCTGCACGTAGCTCTCGCCGGTGCTATCTTGTCGCGGCTCCGCGCAGGGTGAGGCGCGGGCTCGCAGGCATTGGAAAGGACGGGAAGATGCGAGGTCTTTCGCCGTGCCTAGGACGCGCGCTCGGGATCGCGGCCCTCTCGGGGAGCCTCGGTCTCGCGTCGCTCGGGATCGCGGGCTGCCGCACCGAGGTCGTCGTCGAGGAGAGGCACCGCCCGCCGCCCCACCACTAGACCGTCGTCGTCGAGGAGCAGCCCGTCGTCGAGGTGCGCGTCCGCGAGGCTCCGCCGGTCGCGCGCGTCGAGGTCAGGGCCGCTTGCCCCGGCCCCGCTCACGAGTACCACTGGATCGAGGGCCACTGGCAGTGGGACGGCCACCGCTGGGTCTGGTACGGCGGTCACTGGCACCGGATCCCTCCCGCGAAGCACGCCTACGTCTCCGGCGTCTGGCGAGTCCACGGAGACGGCGGCTACATCTGGGTCGCGGGGCACTGGGATTAGTCAGAGACCGCGACTCCGCGCTGCTGCGAGAGCAAGAAGCCGACATCGCGGACCGCACGTGCTGAGCGGCGAGAAAACCGCAGAGGCGCGGAGGTCGCGGAGACCGCGCGGAGATCCGCGAGCGGGTTCTCTGCGCGTCCTCTGCGTGCTCAGCGTCTCCGCGGTCATCTCCTACTTCGGTTCGTCCGCGGCCTTCGCGTCGAGAAGCGCCTTGGTGTAGGCCTCGAGCGCCTCGAGGGGGTGGTAGCCGATCTCCTTGAGGCGGAGCTTGCCGTCCCGGTCTATGAACAGCGTCGTCGGATAGCCGGCGAACGACGGCTTGACCGACTTCTCCGCCTTCCCGTGCTCGTTCAGGGCGAGCGGGTACTTGATCCCGTGCTCCGCCGCGAACTTCTCGACGACCTTCGAGGTCTCGTCGTCGTCGGTCCGCTCGCAGGCGATGCCCACGATCTCGAGGCCCTTCTCCCGGTACTTCTCGTAGAGCTTGACGAAGTGGGGGATCTCCGCGCGGCAAGGCGGGCACCACGTGCCCCAGATGTCCACGATGACGACCTTTCCCTTGAGGTCGGCGAGCTTGAGGGTCTTCCCGTCGAGGGTCTTCAGGTCGAAGTCGTAGTCGAAGAGGGGCTTCTCCGCGAGCGCCTTCGCGACCTCGGCGGCGCAGCGGGAGGACT
>JACQDU010000203.1 GCA_016200955.1 bacterium | reverse complement strand
CTGCTCGGGGCGGTGGCGTTCGCCGCTGCCGCGATCGCTCGCTTCGCGGGTTGAGCGGGGGCGGGGCGAGACTGCTGGTGGTTCTTGCTCGGAGGGACGAGTCGGGGCGGCAAGGAATGGGGGGACGGCGTCGGGTCCGGGCGGACCGACTTCGGTTGGGGAATCGATCCCGATGGAACGGGACGGTGTCGTGTCCGGGGGCGGACCGACCTCGAATGGGGAATCGATCCCGACGGAATCCGGCACGGCTGGGCCCCGCTGCGATCGTCCCGGTGACTTCTTGGCACGGGAAACTCTGCGGGCTTCGCACCCGCTCGCTTCCGGACGCGGTGTGCTCGTTTCCTCGCTTCCCGTCCACCTCGTCTCGGCAACCCGATCTCCTTCTTCCTCTCGTATCCCTCACTTTCCTTTCCTTCGACTGCCGTCCGCGTCGACCCAAGCAAGACGGCGGCGCCGGCCCAGGGGGAAACCCGCCTCGTGCCACGGAGATCGCTCCCCGTGACTTCGACGAAAGCTTCGGAACAGCTTGAACAACTTGCCCCTAGGCCGTCGCCGCCTCACGCTTCGTGTTTCGAGGCTGCGTTGACTTGGGCGCGAGGCGCATGCCTGCCCCGCACCGAGCACGTCGTTCAGCGGGAGGGAGAACAACGGGCGTGCCGCGGTCGTAACTCGCGTGCACGCGTTCCGTGCAGGCCAAGAGCTGGGACGATCACCCACTTTCCGTGAGACGCACGGTGCGCGTCGCGCACGCCTGCAGACGGAAGGCTACCGGCGCATGGATCCAGCCTCGAGATCGCCCCCGAGACGCCCGCTTCGCGCGAGAGCGAGGCCGAGCGCGCCCGCGAGCGCGAGCAGCGTCGCCGCGCTCAGGAGAACACCGGCCTGGAGCCCGGGCGGCTCGTAACGGAAGACGACCCGCTTCGCGCCCTTCTCGATGTGCACGGCCCGGAACAAGAAATCCGCGGGCACGACGGGAACCGCTGGACCGCCGTCGACCTCGGCGACCCAGCCCCGCGCGTAGCCTTCGCGGACGACGAGCCATCCGGCTCGCGGAGCTTCGAGAGAGACGGCGAAGCCATGAATGCCGAGGCGACCCTCGAGCGAGGCCCGCCCCGCGGAGGCTCCCGCCTCGAGCGGCGTCGCGACGGTCTCGAGGACGCACTCGCGCCGGGGATCGAAGCCGGCGTCGGCGACCGCGGCGAGAGCCGATCCGGGTCCGGCGACGAACCGAGCATGCTCGTGAAGCATGGCCCAGCGAGGGGCCATCCGGAGCTTCACGAGCACACGCCCCCGGGGAATCTCGGCGACGCCCTCGGCGTAGGCGGCGACCTCGCGGTCCGCCGCGAGGACGAAGCGGCCTCCCTGCAGGATCGCGAGGCGAAGGGGAGTCAGCCCCTCGCGATCGAACAACCTCGCCACGCGCGCGGGCGCGTTCGACAGAAAACCTCCCTGGGAGAGGACGCCGTAGCCGAGGTTCGTGTTCGGCTCGAGGCCCTCGCGCTCGGCCACGTAAACGCGGGCAGCGAGAGGAACCGAGGCCTCGTCGTCCGTCGGCCTCTGGGCACTCTCGGTCGGAACGATGCGCGCGGGCTCCTTCTCGGCTGCCTCGATCTCGGCGAGGACAGCGGCCACGCGCGGCGGGCGAGTGAACGGCTCGCGCGGGGCAAGAGCGATCCCCGCCCTCGCCGCCAGCGCGAGGTCGAGGGCCGCGAGGACGACGAGCGCTGCTCCGAGCCTTCGCGGGCTCCGGACTCTCCGGATGACCGCGAGCGTGCCGAGCGAGAGAAGAACGACGTGCGCGAAGCGCGGCGCGAGGAACGCGGCGACGCGCGCTCCATCGAGAGGAGTGGACGCCAGCTCCTCGATCCGGGCGGCGAGCGACTCCGGCCCGAGCACGGCGACGCCCGTCCCGACGAGCCCGATCGCCGCGACCCATCCCAGCACCGCGAGCGCGGCTCTCCTTGCCCGCGGCGCCGTTTCCGGGGCGAGGAGCTGGCCGGCTCCCGCGCCGGCCATGAGAGAGAGCCCGAGCACGGCGGGCACGAGGAGCTTCGCCGGATAACGGAAGAGCGATCCTCCCGGAAGGGCGTGTGCGAGCGCATAGAAGGGCGCATGCTCTCCGAGCGCCAGCGGCAGGAAGACGACGAGGAGAGCGAGCCCCGCTCTGACGGCAGGCTCCTTTGCCCGTGAGAGCGAGGCGCCGATCAGAGAGAGCACGATCGGTCCGAGGTAGTGCGACTCGCCCCAGGCTCGCTCGTGGCTCGGAGAGATCGCCGCGAACCAGCGGCTCCCGGGGACTGCCTCCGTCCCGAAGGCAAGCGGGACGAAGAACCCCGCGAGCTCCGGCGGCCAGAGCGACCACCGGGTGGCTTCCTGGAACGTGAGCCCGGCTTGCCTCTGCGTGTCCCCGAACGCGGCGAGCGCCGGGACGAGCTGGGCCGCGCACACGAGCGCCGCGAGCGCTCCCGCGATCGCGGTCGCGAGCCCGACGCGACCCGCCCCGCGCGGCCCCGAGCGCGCGACCGCGATCGCCGCCGCCCCGATCGCTGCCACGACGCACCCTTGTGGATCTCCCGCCAGGTAACTTCCCGAGAGCGCGAGCGTCGCGACGAGAAGCCCGCGCCGCTCGCCCGATCCGGCTCGGAGCAATCCCGCGATGGCCCAGGGAAGCCACGCTCCCGAGCGCACGTAGACCGGCGTCAGATGAGTCGAGACGAACGTCCCCGAGAACGCGAACGCGAGCCCCGAGAGGAGCGCGGGTGCTCTCTCCGCGCCCAGCGCCCGCGCGAGCGCCCGCGCTCCGAACGCGGCCAGGACGAGGTGCAGCGCGAGCCCGATCGCCTCCGCCCGATCCGTCGCGAGCACCGCGAGGACGAGGTTCGGCGGGTAGAGGAGCCCGAGCTCCTGCGACGGGAGCGCGGGAGCGCCGCCGAGGATGCCCGGCACCCAGCGAGGTATCCCTTCGCCCTCCCGCCACGCTTCCGCGACGAGCCGGTCGCGCGAGGCTTCGAAGACCTCGATGTCTCCCGCGAAGACCGTCTCGTCTCCGACGATCGCCGGTCCGAGGAGGAGAAGCGCGCAGGCCGCCGCGACCGCGAGCGCCGCGGCCCATGCCTTCCGGTTCACGGCCGCACGTTACGACAGGCGACGCGGGCGATCAACGAGACGGCGGCGTCGGCGGCGCTCGCGCGTCGAGCGACCGCGACCGCCCGTCGAGGCTTACTCCTTGGGATCGTCGTCGGCGGGCTCGTCGGCCGGAGCCTCGTCCTCGAGTTCCTCGGGCTCGGGCTCGCTCTCGGGCTCGCCCTCGCTCGGAGGAGGCGTCGCGGCCTCGCCGGCTTCCTCGCCCTTCACGACCTTCGCGATCGCGACGACCTTGTCGGTCTCGGCGTCGAGACGGATGAGCTTCACGCCCTGCGTCGCGCGGCCGATCTCGGAGATGTCCTGGCACCTGGTCCGGATGAGCTTGCCCTCGGTCGTCATGAGGATGACCTCGTCGTCTTCCTTCACGGCGACGGCGTCCACGACCTTGCCGTTCCGGTCGCTCGTCCGGATGTTGATGATCCCCTTGCCTCCGCGGTTCGTGACGCGGTAGTCGTCGATCTTGGTCCGCTTCCCGTAGCCACGTTCGCAGACCGTGAGGACCGACGGGCCCTCCTCGCCGACCACGAGCAGCGAGCACACGCGGTCGTCGCCCTCGAGCGACATGCCGCGCACCCCGCGCGCCGTCCGGCCCATGGAGCGCACCGTCTCCTCGTGGAAGCGGATTGCCTGGCCGTTCCTCGTCGCGAGCATGATCTCGCGCGCCTTGTCCGTGAGGCAGACTCCTATGAGCTGATCGCCGTCGTCGAGCTTGAGAGCCACGACGCCCTTCTTGAGCGGGTTCTTGAACAAGGAGAGGTTCGTCTTCTTGATCACGCCCATGGCGGTCGCCATGACGACCTCGCGCCCCTCGTCGAACGCGCCGCTGATCGGGAGAACGCTCGTCACGTTCTCGTTCGGCAAGAGACGGATCAGGTTCTGGAGCGAGCGCCCCTTCGCCGTCCGGCCCATCTCTGGGATCGTGTACACCTTGAGCCAGAAGACCCGTCCCTGGGAGGTGAAAGCGAGGCAGTAGTCGTGCGTGGAAGCCGTGAAGAGCTGCTTCACGAAGTCGCCGTCCTTGGCGACCGCGCCCGTGATCCCCTTCCCTCCGCGGTGCTGCGCCCGGTACGTGTCGATCGGCGAGCGCTTCACGTAGTTCGCGTGAGAGAGCGTCACGATCACCTGCTCGTCGGGGATCAGGTCCTCGATGTCGATGTCGTCCGCCTCGGCGGCCTCGATCTTCGTGCGGCGCTCGTCGCCGTACTTCTTCTTGATCTCCTTGAGCTCGTCCGACATGATCGCGAAGACGCGCTCGGGGCGCTTCAGGATGTCGTCGTAGTCGGCGATCTCCTTCCTGAGAGTCCCGATCTCCTCGTCGATCTTCGACTGCTCGAGCGAGGTCAGGCGAGCGAGCTTCATGTCCAGGATGTGCCGCGCCTGGATGTCGGTGACCGAGAGGAGCTTGATCAGGGCCTCGCGCGCGACCTCGGTGTCGCGCGACTCGCGGATCGTCTTCACGACGAGGTCGATCTTGTCGAGCGCCTTCCTGAGACCTTCGAGCAAGTGGAGGCGCTCGCGGGCCTTCTTCCTGAGGAAGGTCGTGCGCTTGCGGATCACCTCGTAGCGGTGGTCGCGGAAGGCCACGAGCATCTGCTTGAGCGTGAACGTGTGCGGCTTCCCGTGGTCCAGCGCGAGCATGTTGCAGGAGAACGAGCTCTGGAGCGGCGTGAACTTGTAGAGCTGGTTCAAGATGACGTTCGGGTCCTCGCCCCTCTTGATCTCGATGTAGATGTGAGGCTTCTGCTTCGTCTTGTCGACGAGCTTCGAGATCCCGGAGATCCGCTCGGCCTGGATCGCTTCCTGGATCTTCTCGATGAGCATCTCGGTCGAGACCTGGTAAGGCACCTCGGTCACGACGATCGACGCGCGGTCGCCGTCGGTCTTGATCTCGGCGACGCCGCGGACCGTGACGTTCCCGCGCCCCGTGAGATAAGCCTCGCGCACGGCGCGCGTCCCGCAGATGATCCCGCCCGTCGGGAAGTCGGGGCCCGGGATCTTCTTGAGCAGCACCTCGTCCTTGACCTGCGGGTTCTCGATGAGAGCGACGACCGCATCCACGACCTCCGAGAGGTTGTGCGGCGGGATCGAGGTCGCCATGCCGACCGCGATTCCCTGGGAGCCGTTGCAGAGGAGGTTCGGGAACTTCGCCGGGAGCACGGTCGGCTCGAGGAGCGACTCGTCGAAGTTCGGCCGCATGTCCACGGTCTCGCGGTCGATGTCCTCGACCATGTCGACCGCGGCCTCGGCCATGCGCACTTCGGTGTAACGCATGTGAGCCGGCGTGGAGTCGGCAACGGAGCCCCAGTTCCCCTTCTTGTCCGCGAGCGGATAGCGCGACGAGAAGTCCTGCGCGAGCCGGACGAGCGTCCCGTAGATCGGGTCATCTCCGTGCGGGTGGTACTTGCCCATGCACTCGCCGACCACGCGAGCGGATTTCTTGTGAGCCGACCGCGGTGAGAGGCCGAGCTCGTTCATCGTGTAAACCACGCGCCGCTGCGAGGGCTTGAGCCCGTCCCTCACATCGGGGAGAGCGCGAGAGATGATCACGCTCATCGCGTAGTTGACGTAGCTCTCCCGCATCTCGTCTTCGATCGGTCGATCGGCGACGAGCGGGCCGTTTCCGTTCTCTTGCGGCTCGGTCGGGTTGGTGGGCATGGACTTTCTTCCGCGACGGGTCGAAGTGGCTGACTTGGTAAGAGTTACGTAAAGTCGTTGACCTAGAAGAGCTCCTCGCGAGCCGCCACGAGAGCCGCCAGGAGCCCGTTCACGGGGGCCTCGATCCCGGCCTCTCGGGCCAGGCGAGCAATGGCTCCGTTTATAACATGAATCTCCGACTTCCGGCGGCCCCGGAGG
>JACQDU010000190.1 GCA_016200955.1 bacterium | reverse complement strand
TCGTGTCTTCGTGCCTTCGTGGTTCCGTCTTAATGTAAGATCCAACGCGAGGATCGCGTGGACCACGAGCTCGAGAAGCTCGAGAAGAAGCTCGCGAAGGCGCTCGGAGCCGCGGTCATGGACTTCTCCATGATCGCCGAGGGCGACCGGATCCTCGTCGCGTGCTCGGGCGGGAAGGACTCGTCCGTCCTCCTCCACCTGCTCCTTCGCCTCCGCGAGCGAGCGCCCGTAAGCTTCGAGCTCGTGGGATATCACCTCGACCAGGGCCACCCGGGCTTCCCGACCGACGTCGTCGAGTCCTTCTTCAGCTCGTCTCCGACGACGGCCGCAACACCGTGATCCGGCCGCTCGCTTATTGCGCGGAAGAGGACATAGCCGCGTACGCGAAGGCGATGAAGTTCCCGACGGTCCCCTGCACGCTCTGCGACGAGCAGCCCGACCTCCAGCGGCGCGCCATGGGCGAGCTCTTGGACGGCCTCGAGCAGAGGTTCCCGAGCGTGCGCCAGAGCATCCTGCGAGCGCTCGGCGACGTGAGGCCGGACCACCTGCTCGATCGGAACCTCCACGACTTCTCCAAGAACGCGGCGGGCTCGGCCGAGCCCGTGGAGCGCGTGGAGCGGAAGAAGCTACCTCTCGTCTGAGAGAGACGGGGCTCAGGCCTCGATGTCGACCTGCCGCAGGAACGCGGCCGCGTCCTCGGGTGGAGTCGGATTGATGTAGAAGCCCGTCCCCCACTCGAAGCCCGCGACGCGGGTCAGGCGCGGGATGATCTCCATGTGCCAGTGGTAATCCCACCGGAGCGTCTGGAAGTGGAACGGCCGCGCGGGCTCGTAGTCGAGGTTCGGGCTCGTGTGGATCATGAAGTTGAACGGCGGGTCGTCGAGCGCGACCTTGAGGCGCCGGAGCGTGTCGCGGAGCGCTCGCGCCAGCGCCGAGCGCTCGTCCGCGCTCATCTCGCCGAAGGTGCACGAGTGCTTCCGCGGGAGGACCATGAGCTCGAACGGGAAGCGGCTCGCGTAAGGCGTCAGGACGACGAACGAGGAGTCGACGCGCACGATCCTCGAGCCGTCCTTCACTTCCTGTGAGAGCACGTCGCAGTAGAGGCAGCGCTCCTTGGCACGGAAGTGGGCCTGCGCCGCCTCGAGCTCGGCCGCGACGGTCCTGGGAGTCACGGGAGTCGCGATGATCTGCGTGTGAGGGTGAGCGAGCGAGGCTCCCGCCGCCTCTCCGTGGTTCTTGAAGATGAGCACGTACTTCAAGCGGTGGTCGCGCTGGAGGTCGCGCAGGCGCTCGCTCGCGGCGTCGATCACGCGCTCGATCTCGCCGTAGCTCATGTCGGCGAGGTGCCGCGAGTGCTCGGGGCCGTCGACGATGACCTCGTGGGCTCCGACGCCGCTCATGCGGTCGAAGAGGCCGACTCCCTCGCGCTCGAGCTCGCCCTCCACCCGGAGCGCGGGGAACTTGTTCGGGATCACGCGGAGCTTCCAGCCCGGGCCGTTCGCGGCCGAGCCGTCGTCGCGCACCGAGCGGATCTCGGGCGGCGTCGAGCTCTCGTTGCCCGGGCAGAACGGGCAGAACCCGCCCCGCGGGAGCGCCTCGGGCCCGCGGGCGTAGCCCTGCGGCCGGCGAGTGCGCTCCGTCGCTATGATGACCCAGCGGCGCTGGAAGGGATCGTGCCTCAGCTCGGGCACACCACGCCCGCGCTAGTATCCACCGCCGCCGAAGCCGCCGCCGCCGAAGCCGCCGCCGAAGCCGCCGCCGAAGCCTCCGCCGAAGCCGCCGAACCCGCCGAAGCGGCGGCGCCCGCCCTCGCGCTCCTCGCGGCCCTCTTCCTTCTCGCCCTCTTTGCCCTTCTTGGCGCGGGCGAGCTTCTTCTGCATGCGGAGCTTCTTCTTCTTCTCCGCGCGGCGGCGATTCCGGATGCGCTTGCGCTCCTCGCGACGGCGGCGGGCGCTCGGTTTCTCGTAGAAGCGCTTCGCGCGGACGCGCTTCCGGATCCCCGCGCGCTCGCACATGCGCTTGAAGCGCTTGAGGGCGCGCTCGATGCTCTCGTCCTTGCGGACGGACACGCTGACGTTGGCCTTGGTCGACATAAGGACGGAGTCAACTCTCCTGCCCGGCGGCGAGCCGCCGGACCATGTGTCGTTTCGCCTTCGCCCGGGCACGTGCCGAAGGGAGGCAGGCCCTCGAAAGGTCCGAAGATTTTAGGGATAGCTCGGGTGAGCCGCAAGACAAAACGAGAAACCGCGACTCCGGGCGACTCTCCCTGTCTCCGGGGAAGAGGGCCTTGCCGGGAGACGCGCTCCCTGAAAACCCGTATGGTGCCTGGGCTCCGAGGGGACCGTTTTCTCCCCCAAAGGAGCCCGGGACGCGTGAGAGAGCCTCGACGAGGGCAGAATGGTACAGGCCAGGATCCGCGTGGGCTCTCTCGAAGGCACGGAGCTCCTCACCTTTCTCGGGTCGCATCGCCTTGATGAGAGCGCGAGAGCGCAGGCCGACCGGCTCTCCCGGAAGCGCCTCGGTCTCCTTCTTGCACGGTCGTTCGTGCTGAAGGGAAGCCATGAGCGGGAGGCCGATCGTCCTCAGGCGTAGGCTTCGCCTCCGGCTCATCTGCGCTTACTGTCACGACACGCTCAAGCGCGGGCACGCGGTCACCTGCGATCGCGGGCGCTGCGGTGCGCGTTATCACGACGAGTGCTTAAGGACGTCATGAGAGACAAGCCGACGATCGTCCGGCGCAGGCTCCGCGAGCGGCTCGTCTGCTCGTATTGCCACGACACCGTCGACCGCTCGCTCGCGGCTTCGTGCGACCAGCTCGGCTGCGGCGCTCGCTACCATCGAGACTGCTGGAGGGAGTGCTCGAAGCTCTACGGCGGCTGCGCGGTCTACGGCTGCCGTCCCGAGGTCGTCGTCCGGCGCGCCGTCTTCTGGCGCCGCATCTCGAGAAGAACGGCGAGCGGTCTGGCGCTCGCGCTCGTCGGGGCCTCCAGCCTGTCCTTCGCCCTCGGCTCGTTCTTCGGCCACCGCGAGCGCTTGCCTGACCCCGTCGTCTCGAGCCTCCCGCCTCCGCCCGCCGAGCGTCCTCGCGAGATCCCGCCTGCGCCTCTTCCGGTCGTCGCTCGGCCCATCGCGCCGTGGCCCGCAACGCTGCCGGTCGAGGTCGTGATCCCGGAGCCGCGCGAGACCATGGACTCCTCGCGCTTGCCGCTCGACTACTACTACGGTCACGACGCCGCGCTCGTCCCGGGAGGCAACTTCCGGCTCGCGATCGAGACGGAGTCGAACGCGATCGCCGGCGCCGCGAGCTCCCACGACGCCGCGAGGGCCCACGCGCGCCGCGCGCTCGCGGCCATGCACCTCTCCCTGGAGCTCGGAACGCGGGAGCGCGTCGTGGACGCGATCACCGACCTCGAGCAGGCGATCGCGCTCGAGCCCTCCCAGCCCGCTTACTGGTTCGACCGCGCGATCGCTCACGACAAGAACCGCGAGCCCGACCTCATGATCGCCGACTCCGAGCGATTCCTCGCGCTCGCCCCCGCTCACCCCGAGGCCGACTTCGTCCGTTCGAGGATCGAGGCCGCTCGCAAGGCCCGGAGGCTCGAGGCGGTCCGCAAGGCGCAGCAAGAGGCGGAGAACGAGGCCGTGACGGTCGCTCTCAAGGAGAAGGCGGTCCGGGCCGCGTACGAGAAGGAGCTGCGAGAGGCCCTCGAGGCCAGCCGGGTCAAGCTCGACTACTTCGAGTGGGTCGGAAAGAAGATCGAAGCCCGCCACCACCGAGACTGGAGGCCCGCGACGGTGCTCCGGGTCCAGGGAAGCAGTGCGCTCGTTCACATGGATGCGGACGGCTACGACGCGTGGCTCCTCGGGAACTGCCTCCGGCACGTGAGCGAGGAACCGACCCGCTCCCTCGAGAAGTAGCGCCGGGCTCGCGAGCGGGCTTTCGTCTAGACTCCCCGGTCCATGCGTGGGACGGGGCTCGCCCGCGGGCGAGCGGAGCTGGGGCTTCTTCTCGTCGCGAGCCTCCTCGCCGCGGCCGACCGTGCCCACGCGGAGGATCCGCCCGAGGCGAGCTACCGGATCTCGCTCGAAGTGAACCGGGAGACGGGAGAGATCAAGGGAGCGAGCGAGATCGCCCTCTTGAACTCGTCGTCGCGGCCGCTCGGGAGGCTTCCTCTCCTGCTCTACGCGAATCGCTTCCGCGTGCAGGACCCGGCGATCGACGACACCAACTTCGAGCGGTACTACTCCTATCGATTCCATCCGGGCGAGATGAGGCTCGGGAGCATCCGTGACGCTTCGGGGAAGGCGCTCGAGCTCTCGCTGCCCGCCGTGCCCGGCATGCCGAGCGGGACTTACGCCGAGGTCGTTCTCGAGGAGCCGGTGGCTCCCGGGAAGGAAGCTCGCGTGCGCGTCGAGTTCGTCGTGCGGGTCCCCGACCGCTTCGGCATGTTCGGCCGTCGCGGCTCGCGCGTCGTCCTCGAAGGAGGAGCCTGGCCCCTCGTCCCCGCGCGCTCGAGGAGCGGAGCGTTCGAGCCCTCGCTCGGAGCCATGCGGGCGAGCCACGAGATCTCCGCGACGGCGCCGTCGGGAGAGGTCGTGCTCGCGGGAGTCGCGACGGTCGACTCGCGCGGAGTCTTTCGCACGACGGCCGTCGCGCCGACGGTCTTCCTCGGAGCGGGAGACGACCTCTCCGTGATCGCGAGGCGCTCCGCCGAGCCGGGCGCGGGGATCCCGGAGATCGTCTACCGCGGCCCGGAGGGCGAGGAGAAGAAGGCGGCGCGGATCCTGGGCCTCGTCTCCCAGGCCGCGCAGCGCTTCTCTCGCGACTGGCTGCCGGACGAGCCGCTCGAGCCGATCGTGATCGTCGAGGCTCCGCTCCGGGACAGACTCGTCCACGCGTGCTCCGTTCTCCTCGTCTCGGATCGGATCTTCGAGGTCTTCCCTATCCTCGACGGCTTCCACGAGAGAGAGATCCAGCGAGCGACGTTCGAGCTCCTCGCGCGGCGCTCGCGGGCGCTCGCATCGGTCGAGGGGCCCGACGCGGCGTGGATCGCCGAGGCCATCGCGTGGGTCGCGCTCGAGCAATGGGAGAACGACCGGGGCGGCCTCAAGGGAGGAGACGTGCGCGCGGGCCTCGGGATCCTCGATTTCATCCCGCTCATCGACAACGCTCTACGCGCACCTCGCTTCGCCTCGTCCGACGTCTACTTCGGCCGCCTCTACGAGCCGCGAGAGAACGTGAGAGACGAGCTCGACCGACTCGGCTCCTCGCGGCCGCGAGGGCGGGTCCTCGCGGAGAAGCTCCGCGACAAGATGGGCACGGAGAAGCTCCGCTCGCTCGCTCTCGCGACGCTCGGGCGCACGGCGAGAGACGGCTCCCGGCTCCGCGAGCGCGCCTCTCGCCTGGCGGGCGAGGACCTGACGGGCTTCTTCGACCTCTGGCTCGGCCCTCCTCCTAGGGAAAATCTGAAGATCGCCTCGCGCGACGCGGCGACTCTTCCGGACGGACGCGAGGGGATCGCGATCTCGGTCGAGCGCGAGACGGAGGACGCGAGGATCGGGAGAGTCGGCGAGCCCGTGACGATCGAGCTCCGCTCGGGCGGCAAGCGCGAGCGACAAGTCTGGGACGGCCGCGGCGACGCGAGCGTCCTCTACTTCTCCCGCGACGGCTTCTACTCCGTCGAGATCGACCCCGAGGGCCGGATCGACGAGCTCACGAAGGACGACAACTTCTGGCCGTCGATCGCGAAGATCCTCGTGAACCGCTTCAAGTTCTCGATCGACCTGAACGGCGGGCACAGGAGCTCGGTGGACGCCGGGCTCACGGTGCACCCGCTCTACGCCTACGCGCACTCGATCCTGCTCGACGGCTTCTACGGAGGAGACGGCCGCGGCGTGCGGATCGCCTACGCCTACAGCTTCGGCCAGAGGATCGACGAGGTCACGTTCGGGAGCTCGCTCGCCGCGGCCTTCCGTTACGAGTCGCTCGCGACCGGGCTCCTCCGGAACGCGCCGATCGCGGAGACCACGGGAAGGCTCGCGACCTACGGCCTCTCGTGGGGCATCGAGACGCGCACCGACGGCCTGCGCCCGACGCACGGCTTCCACCTCGGCGTCGCGGGCGACCTCGCCGACCCGCGCTTCGGCGGGGACTTCACGTATCAGGCCGTGCGCTCGAACGCCGTCTTCCTGTTCACGCCGGAGCGCCCGTTCACCTTCGCCTTCGAGGCCCTGGTGGGTCAGCTCTGGGGCACGAACCCGCCGTCCCAGGCCCAGTTCGATGCCGGCGGCGAGGGCGCCGTGCGAGGCGTGAGGACCGGCGACTTCGTGGACCGCGGGATCTTCGTCGCGAAGGGCGAGGTCCGCGTGAGCGTCCTCGAGGACCTCGACGTGAACGTCCTCTGGCTCGCCTGGTGGCGGCGGCTCGAGCTCTGCGGCTTCGTCGACGCCGGCGACGTGGGAGACAACGTCTACGAGGTCTTCCGCGCTCCGAGTCGCTGGAAGCTCGGCGTCGGCGGAGGAGTCCGCGCCGAGCTCGAAGCCCTCGGGATCCGGCCGACCGTGCTCCGCTTCGACATCGCCTGGCGCGCCGATCACGGCGAGGGCGAGAAACGGGGGAAGGCGCAGTTCTACGTGGGCGTGAACCAGTCTTTCTGAGAGAACGGAGAGGAGCCGAGGCGCGATTGCTCTCCTGCGCGAAGACGCTTCCAGGTTGCCCGATCGTGCTCGTCCGCGAGGAAGACGCCGCCGCCGCGCTCGAGGCGGCGTTTTCCCAGGAGGAGAGAGCCCAGGCCGCGGCTTTTCCGACGGAGAAGCGCCGGCGCGAGTGGTCTCTCGGCCGGCTCGCCGCCAAGGCCGCCGTCGTGCGAGCGCTCGAGGAGAAAGGCGAGGTCGTCCGCGAGTCCGAGATCCGCGTGGACTCGGGCGCCTTCGGCACGCCGCGAGCCTACCTCGTCCGCGCAGGAGCGTGCTCGAGCTTGGAGCTCGGCCTCTCGCTCTCTCACGGCCACGGCACGGGAGCGGCGTGGGCCACGGCGAGCGGCCTCCCCGGGGTCGACGTCGAGCTCGTCCGCGAGCGGCCCGAGGGCACCTTCCGCTTCTACCTCGATGAGCGCGAGCGCGCGCCGGTCCTCGCGCTCGCGGGCGCCGCACGCGACCACGCCGCGGTCGTCCTCTGGTCGCTCAAGGAAGCGGCGTGGAAGACGCTCTGCCCGGGGAGGGGCGTGTCTCTCATCGACTTCGAGGTCTCGCTCGACGATCTCTCCCGCACCGAGGGGAGCGCGCGCGTCGCTGCGAGGGGAGAAGCGCTCGCGCTCCTGCGGGAGCGGCGCGTGAGCTCGATCGAGGCGTCCTTCAGGAGAGACGCCGACGTCGTTTACTCCTGGGCGCTCGGTCGTCTCGCCTGAACGAGGGCTCTACTTGAGCCCGGGCGCGAGCTCCTCGCAGAGGATGTCGGCGATCGCGGCGTGGCCGTCCGGATCCCAGTGCTGGTCGGCCGGGAAGTAGAGCTTCTTCCCCGTCGCCTTCTCCTTCCGGAGGCGCGGGAGCGGGTCGATCGCGAAGATCCCGTCGCGCCGCGCGCGCGCGAGGATCGCCTCGTTGATCTTCTCCGAGCACACGAGGCGTCCGACGATCGAGCGGTCGAGCTGCACCTTCGTCGGCGCGACGAACAGCGTGAACGAAGCGCCGAGCCCCAGCGAGACATCGCGCGCGCGCGCGAGGAGGTCGCTCGTCCTCTCGAGCCGCCAGGGCTCCTGCATGGCGCGGTAGCGGATGATGTGCCGCCCCATGTGCCACATGAAGAGCCTGTAAGCGCGGCTCTGGTCGGCGAGGAAGTTCTGGAAGAGCCAGTGCTCCTCGAGGTCGCTGCCGAGACCCTTCGGGCCGTCGTCGGGGACGAGGTTCCCCTTCGCGTCTTCCGTGTAGCGGAGGTTGTCGAGCACGTCGTTCGCGACGGTGAACTCGAGGACGATCGCGTCGGGCTCGAGCTCGCGCGCGCGGTGCTCGAGGAAGGCGAGCTCCTCGCGCTGTCCCCAGCAGGGGACGCCGGCGTTCACGACCTCGACCTCGCGCGGCGCGAGCGCCTTCGAGAGCCGCTTCTCGAGCTGGGCGGGGAATGCCTCCTCTCGCTCGACCCCGAGGCCGAACGTCATGGAGTCGCCGACGACGAGGACGCGGAAGACGCCCTTCCTCTTGGGCACGAGCGCTCGCTCGTCGCGAAGGCCGAGCGAGTTCGTCTTCAGGTGGTAGTAGCCGGAGGCCGCCTCCGTGAAGGTGTGGACCTCGGCGGCGTCCGCGAGGAGCGCGAAGCCGAGCGTCGGGTCGAGGCGGTACATGTACCACGGGCGGTCCTTCGCGCTCGGGTAGCGGAGCGACTCGAAGAAGGCGTTCTTCCCGAGAGGCATCCTCGGGTCGTTCTTCTCCGGCGACGGCTGGCGCTCGTAGAGCAGCTCGACCGGGTCGCGCGAGACGATGCGCGCTCCGACCTCGACCGTGAGGAGGAACAGGAAGATCGAGGCTCCGAGCGCCGCGAGCTTCGTCCGGAGCTTTCGTTTCTTCCTGCGAGCTCCGGCGTTGACCGCGGGAGCCGCCGCGGGCGCCGATTGCGCCGGAGAAGCCTCCGGGGCCTCGTCGTCGCGCGGTTCCTCCTCGGCGATCTCGGTCACTCGCGCTCCTCCGGCGAGAGGAGGCCACGATAGATCGAGAGGTAGCGCGGCGCGACCGCCTCGAGGGCGAAGCGCGAGCGCACGTCGCGCGCCGCCGCCTCCCCGAGCGAGCGGCGGAGGTCCTCGTCCCGGATCAGGCGCGCGAGCGCGGACGCGAGAGAAGCCTCGTCGTCGGGCGGCACGAGGAGGCCGGTCGAGCCGTCCCGGATCGCTTCTTCTCCTCCACCGATCCTCGTGGCGACGCACGCGAGGCCGGTCGAGAGGCCCTCGAGGAGAGCGTTCGGGAAGCCCTCGATCCGGCTCGCGAGGACGAGGACGTCCGCGGCTCCGAGCCGGCGCGGGACGTCTCCCACGAAGCCCGCGAAGCGGACGCTCTCCTCGATCCCGAGGCTCCGGGCGAGGCCCTCGAGCTTCGGCCTCTCGGGTCCGTCTCCCAGGAAGACGAGGAGAGAAGGCGTCTCGCTCGTCCCGCTCCGCGCTCGCGCGAAGGCGCGGACGAGGACGTCTCCCGCTTTTCTTTCCGAGAGCCGGCCGCTCGCGACGAGAGCGACCCTCCCCTCGAGCAAGAGCTCGCGGCGCGCGATCGCGCGAGCTTCGGGAGAGAGAGGCGCGAACGCCTCCACGTCCACGAAGTTCGGGACGCGCGCGATCCTCGAGGGCGCGACACCGTCCTTCGCGAGCATGCGCGCGATCTCTCCCGTCGTCGCGACGTAGCCGTCCGCTCGCGCGAACAGGAACGCGAGCGCTCCTCCGAGCGGGCCGTAGCGGCGGCGCACGTCGCCGGCCTCGAGGCCCTGGTGCGCCGCCGCGACCTTCGCGAGCACCGGGATCCCGAGGAGCTTCGCGACCGGGAGCACGAGGAGGAGCGGCAGGCTCGCTCCATGGACGTGGATCAGGTCGATCTCGCGCCGACGTCGGATCACGAGGAGCACGAGCCCGAGCGAGAACGCGAGCGACGTGAGGAAGTTCTCGAGGTTCGGCGCCTCGTAGTTGTGGACGCCGGGCCGCGGGGCCGGGACGCGGTGGACCTTCACGCGAGGCGAGAACTCGCGGCGAGGGAGCCCGCGCATGTTCCGCGTCGCGACCTCCGCTCTCACGCCGAGCGAGGCGAGCTTCTCCGTGAGGAGCACGGCTTGCCGGCCGAGGCCGCCTCGATCGGTGTGGTAGAGCGGCGCGACGACGAGGACGCGCGGCACGCGCGCGCACTCTCGCGGCCTCTCGCTCGTCTCGACGCGGCGCGGGCGCGCTCTCGTCTCGAGGAGGAGGCCGAGCGCGTAGCCGACCGCTCCCACGACGTTCCTCACGAAGACGACGGGCGGGTAGAGGAGCGCCGCGGGGTCGTGCGTGCGGGCGAGGATCGCGAGGGCCGCCGGGACCTCGATCGCGAGCGCGAGGCCGAGCGCGATCGGGCCGCTCGCTGCGCACGCCGCGAACAGGCTCCCTCTCAGGAACGGGAGCGCGACGATCTCGACGGCGAGCACGGCCGCGGCGAGCGCCGAGAGCGCGACGTGCACCGCGAGCCAGCGGTCGGCCGGGTAGAGGTCGAGGACCTCGTTGTGGACGCGGAAGCGCGCGTAAGCGAACTGCCGCCGGAGATACGCGGGGAAGGTCGTCTTGTAGTGGTGACGGCAGCGCGCGCGCGGCTCGTAGACGAGGCGCTTCCCCGCGCGGACGAGGCGTCCGTTGAAGACGGAGTCGAGGCTCGCGTTTCTGAGCCTCTCGTCGAAGGGGCCGGCGAGGCGCCAGGCCTCGCGGCGGTAGAGCACGTTCGCGCTCGTGAGGTGCTTCGCGTCGCGCGGCTTCGTCGCGAACTTCCGCTCGATCTCGTAGCCCGCGAGGCGAGCGATCCACGGGTCCTCGCGCGGAGTCTCGAGGTAGCCGCCGGCGGCGATCGCGCCGGGCTCGCGCTCGAGGACCGAGGCGCACTCATCGAGCCAACCCGGGTCGAGCTCGACGTCGGCCTCGACGATCGCGATGAAAGCTCCTCGCGCGGCGGCGAAGCCCAGGTTGAGCGCGCTCGCCTCGCCGCCGTTCTCCTTCTCGAGGACGCGGACCTTGCCCTCGTGCTTCCGGGCGAGCTCGGCCGCGACCCGGGCGGAGCCGTCGCGCGAGCCGTCGTCCACGATCACGACCTCGAACGTGCGCGCGGTCTTCTGCTGGACGATGCACGCGACCGAGCGCGCGAGCGTGTCCGCCGCGTCGAAGACGGGGACGACGTAGCTCACGTCGAGCTCGGCTCTCTCGGGCTCTCTCGTCGGCGACTCGTTCTCACGTGAGATAGCGAGAGGCAGGCTCCTTCCGTTCCCGCTCTCGCGGACGATCGGGCGGCGGGCGAGGAGTCTCTCGTAGATATCTCGGCAACGAGAGGGCTCCGCCTCGTGCGGGCTCGCCACGTGTCCGCGCGCGAGAGACACGATCCTCTCGAGGAGGCGCGGGCTCTCTCCCCGACGCGAAGCCGTCTCCTCCAAGACGGCGAGCAGGGGAAGCCCGAGGAACCTCGCGATCGGCGCGAGGAGCGCGAGCCCGAGGAGGCTCGCTTTCTCGACGTGAACGACGTCGACCTCGCGGCGGAGCTCGACGAGCCGCCACGCCGCCGCGAGGGAGAACGCGAGCGAGCTCACGAAGCTCTCGCCCGTCCCGCCCGCGCCGACCGGGGGCCGCGCGGAGCGCGGCCGGAGCCGCAGGACGCGCGCTCCGCTCCCGGCGAGCGCCGAGGCGAGAGCGGCGCCGGCATCGCCCGCGCGCGAGACGACGAGGACGCTCGGGCGGAAGCACGCTCGCGCGCGCTCGCGCGAGGAGGTGCCGTTCTTTCCCGCGCTCGAGCTGGGAGCGGCGAGCTCGCGCGTCTCCTGGGAGTCGACCTCGAGCGTCAAGCTTCTTGCTTCTCTCGCTGGGATCGCCACGCGCATCAGTGCAGCAGGATGCGCTTCGCGACCTTCAGGTCGTTCACGACGTCCTTGAGCCGCCGGATCCCGAGGAGACGGTTCACGACGACCTTGGGCCGGAGGTAGAACGAGCGGTAGGCGTACCGCTCGAGCTCCTCGAGCTGCTGGTTCGTGAGCTGGGGATAGCTGATCATGGCCTTCCCCATGGGATTCAGGTTGTCCGTCTCGTCGATCAGGTAGCCCTTCTCCTTGCAGTGGTCGTAGAACTCCGTCCCCTTGAAGGGCGTCGCGATCGCGAACATGACGTTCGGGACGTCGAGCTTCTTGAGCTCCTTCACCGTCCAGTAGATGTCCTCGGGCGTCTCCTCGGGAGTCGTGCCGAACATGATGTTCACCTTCGGCCGGATCCCGTGCTTCTTGAGGAGCCGCACGGCCTCGTAGACGTCCTTCACGTCGAGGTCCTTGCGGATCTTGTCGAGGACGTCCTGCTTCAGGCTCTCGACGCCCATGTCGATCGAGACGCAGCCCGCGCGGGCGAGGGCCGCGACGACCTCCTCGTCGGTCAGGAAGTCGGCGCGCGAGAGCATGCCCCACTCGAGCCCGATCGGCGCGAGGAGATCGCAGATCTCGAGCGTGCGCTTCTTCTGCCAGAGGAACTGGTCGTCGGCGATGTGGACCGACTTGTATCCATGGTCCTTGAGCCAGCGGAACTCCGCCGCGATCCGCTGGGGCGAGGCGGCCTCGACGCGAGGCTTGTGGCCCGTGGTGTTGAAGCCCTCCATCTCGCGCGCGAAGCTGATCGCGTTCGGCACGCAGAAGCTGCAGCGGAAGCTGCACCCGCGCGAGCTGAGCATGAGAGCGTGCGGCCTCCCGCGATACTTCGGGTTGAAGTATCGGTCCGTGTAACGGGAGACGGCCGGGTGGTCCCTCGCGGGGATCGGGAGCTCGTCGAACGGGATCGGGCCTCGCGGGTCGGGCGCGTAGTCGACGATCTTTCCCTGTGCGCTCTCGTAGCGGGAGAGGCCGAACGGCTTCGCGGAATTCTCGCGGCCCATCTCTCCCAGGACGAACTCGACGAGCGATCGCTCGACCTCGCCGCGGAAGACGACGATCCTCTCGTCCTCTCCGATGTACTCGAACGGCACGCGCGTCGCCTCGGGGCCGTGGATCAGGATCCAGGCGTCGGGCTGGCTCGCGCGGATCTTCTTGATCCACTCGAGGTCCGTCGGCTTCGCGAGGACGACCGCGTGGAGGACGTAGAAGTCCGCGGGGGCGTCCGTGATCCTCTCGAGGAAGCTCTCCTGCGTGTCGCCGAGGAGGCTCGCGTCGAGGAAGTCCACGTTCACGCCCCTCTGGTGGAGGATCGTGAAGGGGTAGAGGTTCGCGAGGTCGGGGAAGTGGTAGAGCTCGTACGTGCACCCCGCGAAGCGCTCGGCGCTCCGGTCGGTGACGGCGGGCGGCTCGAGGAAGGAGACCTTGAGCTTCTTCGTCGTCGACGTGGTCATCCGAGGAGTCTCTTCCCTTCGTGGTTCATGACGCGATATCTTCGTCGGTGACGCCGTCCTTGAGCTTGTACGCTCTCATGAAGATGTTGAGCGAGCCCAGGGCGATGCCGCCGACCTTGACCGTGAAGAAGCCGCCGTACTTCTCGGCGTTGAGGTAGCTTGCGATCGTCGCTCCGAGCGCGGTGAGGAGGACGACGCAGCCGAAGCCGAGGTATCCGAAGGCGATGATCCGCGAGGTCTCGCCGCGCGTCTTCTTCGAGCCCGCGATGATCTTCTCGGCGGCCTCCTCGCTCACGCCTTTTTCGCATGAGCTCGGCTTTCTTCGCCTTCCACATCCGGTCCTGCAGGAAGTCGCTCACGCCGCACCTCCTCCAATGGCCGAGCCGCGCTCGCGCTTCCGGCGGAGAGCCTCGCGCTCGTCCTCGCTCGACGGAATACCGGACATGGAGAAGCGCTCGAACTGCGCCTGCGCCTCGAGCGCGTGGTTCTGCTCGGTCTTCTCGAGGAACCAGCGCGCGTGCTCCCAGTTCTGGCCGAGGCGGAAGAGCGGCCCGCCCAGGAGAGGTCCCACGAGGCCCGAGAAGATGAGCAAGGGCGCGGCGATCTCGCCGATCTCCGGGTGAGCGAGCGCGACGAGCGCGCCCGCCGGTCCTCCCAGGAGGAGCGCGAGGCCGATCGCCATGAACGCGACGCCGCCCTTCCGCTTCGCGAGATCGACGACGCTCGCGCGCAGGTTCAAGGGCCGCTTCGGGAGAGCCGGAGCCGCCACCGCCGGCAGCGACATTGCCGGAGCACGCTCGCGGCCGCGCCTCAGGCGACGGAGAGGTCGCAGGAAGTCTCCGAGGCCGATCCCGACCTCGGCGCTCACGAAGAGGAGGCTCCCCAGGACGAGCGGCACGAACCAGTGGGGGAAGAACTCGCGGCCGAGGCCCATCTCGCGGACGAGCACTCCGGCGCACGCGCCGAAGCAGACGAGCGCGAGGCCCGCGAGCGAGGTCACGCGGCGCGGCGCCTTCTTCTCCTCCGGGCGCTCGCTATCCATGGCTCACGCTCGCGATCGGAAGCGCCCTCCGCTCGAGCGGCGCCGGCTCCGCGTAGCAATTGAGGAAGGCGTCGCACCCGACGCAAGCCGGGTGCACTCCGGGCCCGTAGAAGCGCTTCATGCGCTCGCCGTGCCAGATCTCGCGGAGAGGCTGCTCGACGAGGTTCCCCACGCGGTGCCCGCGGAGGAGACAGCAGGGAGCGACGTTGCCGCTCACGTCGACGTAGATGAAGTTGTCGAGCCTCACGCAGAAGCGGTCCGAGTGAGAGGCGAGCTTCAAGAGCGCTCCGTGGTCGTTCACGCTCCCGAGAGGGACGCCGAGGCTCTCGGCGCGCTCGCGGGCGAGGGCGATCATGCGCCGCTCGTCCTCCCACGAAGGTCGCCTGAGGTCGGGCCTGCCCCGGACGTCGAGGCGCACGAGGTTGACCGCGTGGAAGCCCGCCTCGGCGGCGAAGTCCACGAGGCGGAGCATGATCTCGGTGCCCTCGGGGAACAGGACGACCTGCATGCGGACTTCCGGGAAGTCGCGCCCAGCGGCCCTCTCGGCGTTCACGCGGTCCAGGAAGCGCCGCAGACGATCGACGACCTTCCTGGGAGTCGGGTGGCCGTCGCGCGCGACGTAGTTCTCGTGGCCCTTCATCGGGTTCCCGGTCCGGAAGTCGGATGGAGGAGGCGTCGTGGCCTCGGCGTCGCTCCACGGGAGCTCTTCCAGCGAGACGTTCACGCGAGAGACGCGCGCCGCGAGGATCTTCTCGATGAAAGCTTCCGTGAAGAAGTGAGCGTTCGTCGTGAAGGAGACGTCGCAGCTCGGGAAGCGCCTGTGGATCTCGGCCACGAAGTCGAAGATCCGGGGGTGCATGAGCGGCTCGCCCCAGCCCGTGAGCGTGATCGACTCGGGCGAGTCGAGGCGGTCGAGGACCTGCGTGAACGTCTCCCAGCTCATGTCGACTTCCGGGACCTTGAGCAGGATGAGCCTCGGGCACATGTCGCAGTCGAGGTTGCAGCGGTTCGTGACCTCGAGCTGGACCTCGCGCGGAGTGTCCGCGCGCGTCTTCGTCGCGAGGCGCGCGAGCTTCTTCGCTTGCCGGTAGAGCCGGAGCGCTAACATTCTTGCACCGGATGGGCGCTACGCGCGCCCCCCCGTATTCAGCGGCGCGTCGC
>JACQDU010000189.1 GCA_016200955.1 bacterium | reverse complement strand
GCTTCTCCTTGAGCTCGGGCGTGAGAGTCGAGGCGGCGACGAGCGTCCGGCCCGCCGTGTCGTCCACGACCTGCACGTAGAGGTGCTTCAAGCTGCGGTAGACCGCGAAGCGCGGGCGCTCCGCCGATCCCTCGACGCGCCGCCGGATGCGGTGGTGGCGCCGCACGCGACCGAGCCTTCTCGCCTGGTTCTTGTCCATGAGAGCCTCTCGCTTGTCTCGTTACGTCGCATTCGCCCTCGGCGAATGCTTACTTGGCGGCGGCGGAGCCGAAGGCCTTGCCGACCTTCTTCCGCACCTGCTCGCCCTCGTAGCGGATTCCCTTGTTGTCCGAGTAAGGAGAAGGCGGCCGCACGGCGCGCGCGGCGGCGGCGAACTGGCCGACCCTCTCCTTGTCCGCGCCCGAGATCGTGATCTTGGGCGGCTTGGTCTTGCCGAGCGTCACCTCGATCCCGTCCGGGATCGGGAGAGAGATCGTGTTCGCGTAGCCGACGATCAGGTCGAGCTTCTTCCCGGTGACCATGGCGTTGAAGCCCGTGCCCACGATCTCGAGCGACTTCGAGAAAGGCTCGACGACGCCCTTGACCATGTTCGCGAGCAGCGCCCGCGCGAGCCCGTGGAAGGCGCGGTGCCGCTTCTGGTCGCTCGCGCGAGCGACCTTGGCCGCGCCGCCCTCGACGGAGACCGAGATCCCTTCCGGGAGCTTCCGCTCGAGCTTGCCCTTCGGGCCCTGGACGAAGACGGAGCCCCCCTTCACTTCCACCTTCACGCCCGTGGGGATCGGGACCGGCTGCTTTCCGATACGCGACATTCGTCTTCTCTCTTCGTCTTACCTGGAGAGGCTTTTCCCTCTTGAAACGCCCGTTTTCTCGCCCGGATCAGTAGACCGTGCAGAGGATCTCGCCGCCGACCCGCTTCGCGCGGGCCTCGCGGTCCGAGAGGATCCCGAGCGAGGTCGAGAGGATCGAGATCCCGAGCCCGTTCAGGACCGGCGGCAGGGCGTCGACCTTGGAGTAGATCCTCCGCCCCGGCTTCGACGAGCGGTGGAGGAACGTGAGGACGTCCTCGCCCTCCGGCCCGTACTTGAGGTCGATCTCGATCCACCCCTGGCCGCCGTGGCCCTCCTCGAGCTTGCCCTCGATCTGGCGGTAGTCGAGGACGTAACCCTCGCGCTTCATGACCTCGGCGATGCCGAGCTTCATCCTGGAGCGGGGGATACGAACCTTCTTGCGCCGGATCCGGAGCGCGTTGCGCATCCGGGTGAGCATGTCGGCGATCGGGTCGGTCATCATCTTGGCTACTTACCTCGGCATGTCCTGAGCCCAGTCGAAGGGCTCTCGTGTCTTCTCTCGGTCAAGGGCGCCACGTGTGAGTCCCTGAGAATCACCAGGAGGCTTTCCTGACTCCCGGAATCTGGCCCTGCGAGGCGAGATTGCGGAAGCAGATCCGACAGACCTTGAACTTGCGGTAATAGGCGTGGGCGCGGCCGCAGAGGTCGCAACGGTTGTAACGGCGAGTCGCGAACTTCGGCGTCCTCTTGCACTTGACCTTGAGGCTCAGTTTCGCCATTTCAGCTCCTCGCGCCCGCGACGCTGACGCCCGCGACCTCGAGGCCGCGGAACGGGAAGCCGAGCAGCCGGAGCAGCTCGCGCGCCTCGTTGTCCGTCTTCGCGGTCGTGCAGACGCAGACGTTGAGACCGTTGAAGAACTCGACCTTGTCGGACTGGATCTCGGGGAAGACGATCTGCTCCGTGAGGCCGAGCGAGTAGTTCCCGCGCCCGTCGAACGCCTTGGGTGAGAGGCCGCGGAAGTCGCGGATGCGCGGGACCGCGATCGAGACGAGCCGATCCAGGAACTCGTACATGCGGTGCCGCCGGAGCGTGACCTTCGCGCCGATCTTCATGCCTTCGCGCAGCTTGAAGTTCGCGATCGAGCGCTTGGCCTTCGTGATGAGCGGCTTCTGGCCCGCGATCTGGGCGAGGTCGTTCGCGAGGGCCTCGAGCATCTTCGGGTTCTCGCGCGCGTCGCCGACGCCCATGTTGAGGACGACCTTCGTGACCTTCGGTACGGCGTAGTCGTTCGCGTAGCCGAACTGCTTCTTGAGCGCCGGGCGGACGGTCGCCTTGAAGTACTCGTAGAGGCGAGCGGGAGGAGCGGGGGGGCGCTCCTTCTTCTCCTTCTTCTTCTCGCCCTCGGCGGGGGCCTCGCCATCCTTGGGCTTCTTGCCCTGCTTCTGGCCCTTGTCGCCCTTCTCGCCCTTCGGGGGCCGCTCGCCCTTGGGCTGCTGATCGCCCTTCGGGGGGCGCTCGCCCTTGGGCTGGTCGCCGCCGCCCGCAGGGCGCTCGCCCTTGGGCTGCTGCTCGCCCGCCGGCCTCTCGGGCCTGGGCGGTCTCTCTCCCTTGGGCTTCTCGCCCTTGCCCTTCTCGGGCTTGGGAGCTTCGGGGTTCTGTTCCTCGGGCTTCGCCATGTGTTAACCCTTCGCGCCGATCTCGGCGCCGCAGCCCTTCGTCTGCTCCTTGCCGGTCTTCCTGTCCTTCGTCGTGCGGACCTTGCAGACGCGCACGCCGCCCGGGACGGCGGCCCCGCTCTCGTCCGCGCGGCGGCGGGCGATCTTGGTCGGCTCGCCGCAGCTCGGGCAGACGACCGCGACCTTGGAGATCGGGAGCGGAGCTTCCTTGTGGAGCCGGCCGCCCTGCGGGTTCTGCTGCGTCCGCCGCATGTGCTTCCAGATGTAGTTGAGGTTCTGGACGACGACCTGCCGCTTGTGCGGGATCGTGCGGAGGACCTTGCCCTTCTTGCCGGCTTCCTCGCCCGACATGATCATGACCTCGTCGTCCTTGCGGACATCGAGGATGATCCGCTCGCGCGAGGTCGTGTCACCCGGCTTGGGCTTGGTCTGGTAGCGGCCCTTGAAGATCGACATGTCACACCACCTCCGCCGCGAGCGAGATGATCTTCATGAAGTTCTTTGCCCTGAGCTCGCGCGCGACGGCGCCGAAGATGCGCGTCCCGCGAGGATTTCCTTCGTCGTCCACGAGCACGATCGCGTTCCGGTCGAAGCGGACGTAGCTTCCGTCGGGGCGGCGCATCTTCCTCTTCTGCCGGACGACCACGCCCTTCACGACGGAGCCCTTCTTGACCTCGCTCGCGGGGCTCGCGTCGCGGACGTGGCCGACGATCACGTCGCCGATGTACGCGAAGCGGCGGTTCGCGCCCTTGAGCACGCGGATCATCTTCACCATCTTGGCTCCGGTGTTGTCCGCGACGTCGCACCGGGTCTCCATCTGGATCACGTTGGGCTCCGCGCTCCCGTCTCTGGGAGCAAGTCTCGGGTCAGGAAGTCGCCTGCGCCGCGCCGGTCTCGCCCGCGCGGGCCATGATCTTCACGAGACGCCACCGCTTGAGCTTGCTCAGCGGGCGCGTCTCCTGGATCTGGACGGTGTCGCCGACCTTCGCCTCGCGCTTCTCGTCGTGCGCGTAGAACTTCGAATGGCGGCGCATGTACTTCTTGTACTTCTTGTGCTTCTCGAGGCGAGTCACCTGGACGGTGATGGTCTTCTCCATCTTGTCCGAGGTGACGAGGCCGATCACGAACTTGCGCTCGCCCCGCTCGAGCGAGGCCTGCTGGTGAGCGCGGCGCGGCCGTGCCTGCGGCGCGGAGCCCGTCCTGAGAGCGGTGTCGTCCTTGGTCTCGGCCATGGCTTACTTCTCTCTCTTGTTTGCCGGCCGGGGCGCTGCCCCGGACCCCGGTGCGTCCGGCACGGCCGCGGGTTTCGCCGCGGCGGGCTGGGCCTGCTTCTTTGCCTCGATGTCGCGCTGACGGAGGATCGTGTGGATCCTCGCGATCTTCCGGCGCGCTTCCGTGATCTTGTTCGGGTGGTCGACCGGCTCGGTCGTGGACGCGAAGCGGATCTTGAACAGCTCCTCGCGCGTGTTGTCGAGCAGGACCTTGAGGTCCGCGGTCGGCTTCCCCTTGAGCTCCTCCATGATCTTCATTGCGTCCTCCGCCGGATCATGCGCGTCTGCACGGGGAGCTTGTGAGCGACCCGCTGGAAGGCCGTCTTCGCGGTGTCCTCGGGGACGCCGCCGATCTCGTAGATCACGGTGCCGGGCTTGAGCACGGCGGCCCAGTACTCCGGCTCGCCCTTGCCCTTCCCCATGCGCGTCTCGGGAGGGATGCACGTGACGGACTTGTGGGGGAAGACGCGGATGAAGACGCGCCCCTCTCCTCCCAGGAAGCGAGAGGCGGCGACGCGGCCCGCCTCGATCACGCGCGCGTCGAGCCAGCACTCGTCGAGCGACTGGAGGCCGAAGTCGCCGTTGATGACGCGGTTCCCCCGGTGAGCGAGGCCCTTGATGCGGCCTCGCTGCTGCTTCCGGTGCTTGACCCGCTTCGGCATCATCGCCATGGCTAGCCCTCGCTGCCGAGAGAGGTCTCGGCGGCGGGCGAGCTCGGCGGCGCTCCGCCCTCACCCTCGGCGCCTTCGCTCTGGGGCTTCGCGACGGTCGTGTAGCGACGCCGCTCGCCCGGGTTCAACATTCCGCGGTAGATCCAGCACTTCACGCCGATCGCGCCGTGAGTCGTGAAGGCTTCCGCGAAGCCGTAGTCGATGTCCGCGCGCAGCGTCTGGAGCGGGATCGAGCCCTCGTGGCTGTGCTCGGTGCGCGCCATCTCGTGGCCGCCGAGACGGCCGGCGACCTGGAGCTTGCAGCCCTTGGCGCCCGCTCCCATGGTCAGCTCGAGCGACTTCTTGATCACGCGGCGGAAGCTCATGCGCTTCTTGAGCTGCTCGGCGACGCCCTCGGCCACGAGCTGAGCGTCGAGCTCGGGGCGGTCGATCTCGATGATCTTGAGGTCCACCTTCTTCTGCGTGAGCGCCGCGAGGTCGCTCTTGAGCTTGTCGACCTTGGCTCCCTTGCGCCCTATGATCACGCCCGGGCGAGCCGTGCGGATGATCACGGTGACCTCGCCGCCCTCGGTCTTGCGCTCGAGGTCCACGCGCGGGATCCCGGCGAAGCCGTACTCCTTCTTCACGAACTCGCGGATCTTCTGGTCCTCGACGAGGAGGGTGCCGAAGTCCTTCTTCTTCGCATACCAGCGCGAGCGCCAGTCGTCCGTGATCCCGACGCGGAAGCCCGTCGGCCTGACCTTCTGTCCCATTCTTACCTGCTCTTACTTGCTTCGGGGTTGCTGTTGATCATTTTCTTCAGTGCCTTCACGAACGCGCCGCGCGGGGGGCGCCCCGCCCCCCCGC
>JACQDU010000174.1 GCA_016200955.1 bacterium | reverse complement strand
CGCCGAGGCCGGAGAGGCGTGGCTGCGCCACCTCGCCACGCGGGCGACGAGCGGCAGCCTCGCCCACTCCACCTACGCCTCCTACGAGACGACCCTGCGGCTGACCCTCGTGCCGCGCTGCGGCGCGATCCCCTTCTCTCCCGGAGATGCGGGGAGAGAGGGAGCCTGCCCTCCGTGCCGGTCGAGGGTCCGTGCCCCGTCCGGGCCGGTCGAGATCGCCGAGACGGCGCTCGGCTCAGCCGAGGCGCCGACGCGGATCACGCCTCCTCCGGGCGCGTCTCGCCCGATCTCGGAGGTGGGCACGGCTCGCGGCGTCGTGCTCCGCTTCGAGATCGCTCGCTGACCGCTGGCCAGCGGGTCGCGAGGGTTTCCCCGTCACCTGGAGAGTCGCGGACTCCAAGAAGGCCGCTTCAGGGGAGCTGGGCGCGAGCTCGAGGAGCCAGACCGACCAGGCCCACGAGCTCGAGAGCCTCGCCGCCAGACGGGGTCGGACAAAGGTGGAAATCGAGCGGGACTCACCTTAGGATCACCGTCCTGCGAGGGGGGTCGTTTCGCTGATGAGAGTGCTGTGCGTCCATCCCAGCGGGCTCATGTACACGGAGATCTTCCTGCGCCTCGAGCCGCTCGGAGTCGAGCTCGTCGCCGCGTCGGCCCGCGCAGCCGGCCACAAGGTGCGGCTCCTCGACCTCCAGGCGAGCACGCACAAGGACTTCTTCCGTGCCCTCCGCGAGTTCGAGCCCGAGGCGCTCTGCTTCGGGTGCAATTACCTCGCGAACATCCCGGAGATCCTCGACCTCTCGAGGGCGACGAAGGCTCGCCTGCCCAACTGCTTCGTCTTCGTGGGAGGCCACAGCGCGTCCTTCACGTCCGACGAGATCCTCGAGCACTCGCGCGGCGCGATCGACTGCGTCGTCCGCGGCGAGGGCGAGGAGATCCTCCCGGTCCTCCTCGAGGCGTGGCAGAACGACCGGAAGAACCTCCACAAGCTCCCGGGCGTCGTGACCGTCGAGGGAGCGGGGCCGCGCGCCAAGCTGATCCACGACCTCGACAAGCTCCAGCCGGCGCGCGACCTCCTGCCGAACCGCCGGAAGTACTTCATCGGAGTCCTCGACCCGTGCGCGTCGATCGAGTTCACGCGCGGGTGCCCGTGGGACTGCTCCTTCTGCAGCGCCTGGACGTTCTACGGGAGGAGCTACCGCAAGGTCTCCGTCGAGCGCGTGGGCGAGGACCTCGCCTCGATCCGCGAGCCCGGCGTCTTCATCGTGGACGACGTGGCCTTCATCCAGGCCGACCACGGCTTCGCGATCGGGAAGGAGATCGAGCGCCGGAAGATCAAGAAGAAGTACTACCTCGAGACGCGCGGCGACGTCCTCCTCAAGAACAAGGAAGTCTTCCAGTACTGGAAGACGCTCGGCCTCGAGTACATGTTCCTCGGCCTCGAGGCGATCGACGCCGAGGGACTCAAGGCCTTCCGCAAGCGCGTGACGCTCTCGAAGAACTTCGAGGCGCTCGAGTTCGCGCGCTCCCTCGGGATCACGGTCGCCTTGAACATCATCGCGGACCCCGACTGGGACGAGAAGCGCTTCGACGTGATCCGCGAGTGGGCCATGCAGATCCCCGAGATCGTCAACATCAGCGTGAACACGCCTTACCCGGGGACCGAGACGTTCATGACGGAGAACCGCGAGTTCACGACGCGCGACTACCGTCTGTTCGACATCCAGCACGCGGTCATGCCGACGAAGCTCCCCCTCGACAGGTTCTACGGCGAGCTCGTGAAGACGCAGACCGTTCTCAACAAGAAGCACCTCGGCTTCCAGGCACTCTGGGACGTGGGCATGCTCTCGGCGAAGCTCCTCGCGAAGGGCCAGACGAACTTCGTGAAGATGCTCTGGAAGTTCAACTCGGTCTACAACCCCGAGCGCCAGATGGAAGACCACAGGCGCCCCGTGAAGTACCAGATGCGACTCCCCGCTCCCGTCGCGGACAAGAAGAAGCTCGACCCGAACCGCCTCTTCGTGATCCCGCCTCAGTCCCTCGAGGTCATCGAGCGGGCGAAGGCCACGGCGGCCGCGATCGAGGGTCCGGCTCCCGCGACCGCCGCGGCGGCGAGCTGATCGGCGTTCCCGCCGCGCGAGGCGACTCTCGTGCCCCGTGCTTGCGCCGCACGGGCGCCTCTCGTCGCCCGCGCCCCCTAGGTGCCGGTCGACTCGAGGCACGCCGGCTCCTCGGCCGCGTCGCTCTCGTCCGGGGCCCGTTGCGCCGCGGGAGCGCGCGCGGGAGCTCGTCCGGCGAAGGCGACCTGGAGCTCGTCCTTCCAGAGAGAGACGCGCGCGACGCGCCCGTCCGAGGTGATCGCGGTCCCGATCCACCCGGGCCGGACCCTGCCCTGGCGGACGAGCGCTCCCGGGACGAGGGCGGCGAGGCTGGCGCCGTCCCCGAGGAGGCCCGGGAGAGCGCCCGTGATCTCGGCCGCGGCGCGGTCTCGGTCGCCGCCTCGCTGCCGCCCGAGCTTCGTGCGGCGCCGCACCGACGAGGAGACCCCGGCGACCGCTCCCGTGCGAGCGTGAGCGGAGATCGTGAAGCGGCCTCGCAGGTCCTTCGTCGCGACGTCGTAGACGATCCGCCAGAGCCGCACGCCCTCGCGCTCCTCGAGGTCGGCGCGCACGAGCACGGCGCCCGGCGGCGGCGGCTCCTCCGCGGCGCTCCGGGCGATCGCTTCCTCCTTGGAGAGAGGACAGCCGTTCCTCGATCCGCGGAGGAAGGCCGGCAGGAAGAAGCCGAGCCTCTCTCCCGTGGCCGCATCGAGCTCGGCGTGGATCGCGCCGTCGGGCGCCCCGACGAGGACGCGCACGCGAGCTTCCACGACGCGCCCGTCCTTCGTGCGCGAGGCGCACGCCTTCTCGACGTGAGCGCGGATCACGCCGGCGTGGCCCGCTCTCCTCGCGGCTTCCTCGGCGGCGCTCGAGACCGCGTCGATCTCGCGAGCCGTCGCCCGGCCCGCGCGCTCGCTCGATCCGTCCAGGAGGGAGCCCGTCGGGATCGGGGCGTCGTGGAAGGGAAAGCGCACGCGCGGCGCTCCGCCAGGCGAGAGCGCGACGTGCGCCAGCCCCGCCGGCTCGAGGAGGCGGAAGAGAGCCTCGTAGTAGGGCCGCTCGAAGACGTGGCTCCAGCGCTCCTCGCCCTCGCGCTCGACCTCGAGCTCGAAGCGCCCCTTGCTCCAGCGGCGCGCGAGCGTCGTCCGCGCGACCTCGAGAGCTCGTTCGCGAAGATCCATGGCTTCCTCCTCCGCCGCAGGGAGCGGCGAGAAGGAGAGGGGCACGCGGCGAGCCGAAGACGCGTTCGCGCTCTCGCAGGGACTTCCGGCGAGCGTTCGTCGCATCCATCGGTTCAATGTCGCAGAACGCTACAACGTCGGACCCGCGTCGTAGACTGGCTCCCGTGGAGAAAAGCCCGCTCGCGGAAGCCCGCTCCCTCGTCTCGGCCCACGAAGATCTGCTGAGAGAAAACCCCGGAGAGCGCCGCCGCGCCGGGCGTTACTACACGCCCGAGCTCATCGTGAGATTCCTGGTCGCCCGCATCCTCGGCCCTCTCGTCGCGCGAGCGGACCGTGCGTGCGGAAGCCGCACGCGAGCGCGCGCGGCGATCCTCGAGCTCCGCGTCGTCGATCCCTGCTGCGGCGCCGGGGCCTTCCTCCTGGGAACGCTCGATTACCTCGCGCGAGCTCTCGTCGAGCGAGGAGAGCGCGTGGACCGGGCGCGCGCGCAGGTCGCGCGCTCGTGCCTCCTCGGGATCGACACCGACGCTCCCGCGATCGTGCGAGCGCGCGAGGCCCTCGCGCTCGCTTCGGGTGGCGCCCTGGCCGCGGGAGTGCGGGTCGGCGACGCTCTCGCGGAGGCCGGCCTCGCGGCGACGCTCGGAGTCGAGAGGATCGACGCCGTCCTCGGCAATCCACCCTATCTCAGGGAGAAAGACGGCCGGGACGAGCTCGCGCGGGCGCGCGCGACGGCGCTCGGGCAGCGGTACGGGACGGGGAAGATGGACCTCTGGTTCCTGTTCGCTCACGCGGCGCTCGAGGCGCTCGGAGAAGGCGGGCGGCACGGTTTCGTCGTCCCCGCTTACTGGCTCGAGGCGGCGGGCGCTCGGCGCCTCCGCGAGCACCTGCGCGCGGCCGCGCGGCTCG
>JACQDU010000173.1 GCA_016200955.1 bacterium | reverse complement strand
GTGAGCGAGTGATGCTCGCTCGCGATCACACGGAGTCAAGGCACGGCGGAGCGCGCGTCCGGCTCGAGCCGGACGCCCGGATCACATGTTGATGAAGTCGTGCGAGCGGACCGTCTTCCGTCCGTTCGCCTTGGCGCGCTTCGCGGCCTGGTCGCAGAGCCAGTGGACCCAGCCGTTCAGCCCTTCGAGGGCGTCGCCGGCCGTGTTGCACCCGCTCCCCTTGAGGACGCCCTTGACCTTGCTCGCGATGAGAAGCATCTCCCCCTGCTTGCCTTTGGCCATGAGAAAACCACCCTTTCGGCGCGACATGCTACACGATGGCGGCGACAAGGCGAGGGCACTCTGCACTACTGACTGCGCCGGCTCTTCATTGATCACATCTTGGGATGCGTGTTCACCGCAGAGGCGCAGAGTGCGCGGAGGACGCGCAGAGACCTTCAGGGAAGGTTGAATTCCCCTGCGGAAGCTCTGTGCGCTCCGCGCCTCTGCGGTTCCATACAAGGTGACCTCGTATGGCATCCGGTTCGGGCGGAAGCCGAGGCCGGTGATTCTCACCGCGGCTCGCTACCGCTCGCCCGGGCTATTGCTGTCTCTCCTCCGAGCGCCGGAGGCGGGTGGGCTGGCGATAGGTGAGGTGGATCGCCTTCAGGATCGGCGACTGCTTCCAGCCGTCCCTGTTGAACGCGTCTTCCTTGAAGGTGAGCCAGACGCGGATCTCCAAGCGCTCGCCCGAGAGGTGGACCCGGTTGTCTCCCTTGGGGTCTTCCAGGACGTAGACCCGGCCCCTCTCGCCGGCGACCTTGGCCGGCTGCGCGTCCCACGAGGGAGCGCCGTCCATGCGCACGGCGACGACGATCCGCGTGCAATCGTTCACGGGAGGTGCGTCCCAGGTCACGGACTCGAGGAGCGCCCCCGACAGCTCGCGGGTCGCCTCGAAGAAGGCGCCCTCGTTCGAGCCGCGCGGGCCGTCGAGCGCGGGCTCGACCTCGCGGTCCTGGTAGCGGTCGTGGAAGCGGAAGGGGAAATCGAACAGGACCTCGCCGTGGCCGATGCCGTCCTTCAGGATCTTCGTGCCGAAGGCTCCCCGGAAGCATCCGTGGTCGGCGCGGTCGCGAGGCCGGTAGAGGACCGTCCTCGGGTAGTTGCCCACCGTCTTCGCGATCGCCGGGTTCCAGTGGCGGAGCCGGACGGGGAGCATCTCCAGGATCCCGCCTCCTCCGCCGCGGTCGACCCCGACGTAGAAATCGCGCCGGTTCAGGCAGAACGGCGGTCGCGACGACGACGAGGTCTCGGTGTCGCTCGAGGCCAGGAGCCTGATGATGTCGTGGAGCTCGTCGCCGTGGTACTGGAGGCGCCTCACCGCCTGCGTCATCCCGCTCTGGGCGATCGCGATCCGGGGGAAGGGGAAGTTCCACCACATCGCCGCCTCGCGGCCGTGAGACTCGGGCACGCTTCCGAGCACGCCGCGCACGAGATTCGGTCCCCCCGGAATGTCGCCCGGGTGGATCGCGATGAGCTCGTCATCGAGCCGGAAGAGGAGCCCGTGAGCGAACTTGAAGCCGTCCATGTCAAACAGCGGGCAATCCGCCCAGACCAGGACGCGCGCGTCGAGCGGGGGCGTGACCGGCCAGCCGACCGTCCCTCGGATGAATCGCTCGGCGACGTCGGGCTCGGGCTCCTTCGTGACGTGGAGCTCGTCTCGCGTCGCGTCGGCGTGGATGCGCGCGCCGGGAGGGTCGAGCGGGTACCGCTCGAGCGCGGGCGCGACGAGCGAGCTCTCCGTCTCGCGCGGGAGCTGCGGCGACGGGTAGCGGACGAGGCGCGCGTGCTTCGAGCCGTCGTAGACTCTCTTGACGAAGTCGTCGAGGCCGACGAGCGTGCCCGTCGCGTAGTCGGTGCCCGTGGCTCCCTTGGCTCCCTGCGTCGCGGGAGCGACCCAGAGGACGACGCGCTCCTCGCGTCCGGCGGACTTTCCCGCGTCGTCGGTCACGGTCACGACGTCGCCGCGCCCCGCGGCCGCGCGCTGGACCCAGAGCTCCGCGCCCGTGGCGGAAGCCGCGCCGGGCCCGACCACGAAGGTCGCGACCACCTTCTCGGTCTCCTGGTGGAGACGACCTCCGCTCACGCTCGTCGCGCGGGGCCGCGTCTGCGACCAGCGCTCGCGGACGGCGGTGCCTTTCCTCGCGCGGCTCTGGCTCGCTTCCGTGAGCTTGAGCCACTCCTTGAGCTGCCGGCGCTCCATGACCGGAATCGGCGCGACGTAGGGGTCTCCCGGCACGCGAGGGGGCGCGACGGCGGGCGCCTGGAGCTGGAGCGACTCCGGTGAGCCTCCGAGGGTCCCGCCCTTCTCCGCGTAGATCGCCATGAGCGCCCCTAGCCAGTCGCCGACGCTCTTGTAGGGGAGATCGACGGGTCCTCCCGGCGCCGCGTCCACCAGGGCGACGCGCTTTCCCTTGCTCTTCGCACCGGGCTCGGGGTCGATCGCGGGAAGGAGGAGGAACTTCGAGTGAGCCGGGTCTCCCGTCTTCATGACCGAGAGCCACTCGACGAGTGGCTCCGAGCGAGGGTCCTTCAGGTTCCAGCCCTTCCCGTCCGCGGCCGCCATCCACTGGAGCGCATCGCGCCGCGAGGTGAGCTGCACGTGAACGACCGGGTCCGCGAGCGTCGGCCGGTCGCGATAGCCCGCGTCGCTCGTGACGTGGACCGACTCCAAGACGACGGGCTCCCAGAGGTAGTGCGTCTGGGCCAGCGTCCCGTCCATTCCACGCTTCACCTTGAGGAAGCGTCCCTTCGCGAGCCCGTCGTAGAAGACGCGCTCGTTCCCGATCCTCAGGAAGCCCGACCTGGGGAAGCCGCCCGTCGTTCCGGGAGCTCCCTTCGATGAGGGCACCGGCCCGTCCGGGTAAGCGCCGGCCCAGACGACGGGGATCTCGGCGTCCGCGGGCCCGACGCACGCGGGTCTCGGAGTGAAGAGCGCATCGGGCGGCGCCGGCTTGTAGACGAGCGTGAAGGGCGTGTTCTCCGGGAGGGCCTCGAGGAGCGTCGCGCTGCCCGGCTGGACCGAGTCGACGCGCGCGGTCGGATCGGGGTCTCCCGGCGCCTTCTCCGCGCCGTCGTCGTCGGCTCCGACCTTGGAGGGAGGGCCGTTCTTCACCCAGCTCGTGTAGCCCCAGAGCACGACGGGAGTGCCGGCGTCGTGGGGGAAGCCCGCGCGCACGGCGAGCGGCTGCCCGTCGTACGGGTCCTTCACCGTCACGAAGTGACCGGTGCCTCGCTGCGTCTGCCGCGCGGGGAACGCCGGGAAGGGACCCTTCTCGGTCGGATGCTTCTTGGCGAGGATCTCGTTCCAGCGCTGCGGGTCGGGAGCGATGAGGAAGCTGATATCGGTCTTGCTCTCGTAGTAGAGGACCTCTCCCTGGGACTGCCAGGAGTTGCCGCTCGCTTCTCCCGGGAGCGAGCCGTCGGAGTTCACGTAACCGCCCAGGCGGATGTAGCCCGACTCGGGGAAGGCCGCCGTCGAGAGCACCTGGATCGTGAGCGACTGCTCGTCCACGGTGGCCGTGGTCCTCGTCCCCGTCTGGTCGATGCCGCGCGGGTAGCCGTCGAGGAGGATCGCGCCGTCGCCCCGGCTCCCTCCCTGCCAGGCGGCGCCCACGTGGTACCAGTTGCCCTGGCGGATCCGCGCGAGGTGCCGGACGTCGACGGTCGGGCGACCCTCGTACTTCTTGCGAGCGTCGCTCTCGGCGGGAGGGAGAGTCGCTCCGATCGTCTCGAGCTCGTCCAGGGACTCGTCCTTCACCTGGAGCACGAGCACGCCTTCCTGGCCGGACTGTCCGGTGATGTAGCGGAGCCAGATCCGGTCGAGGTCGTGGAAGTCGGAGCTCGAGTCGAAGAGCGTGTAACGCCCGGTCTTGATCTCATCGAAGCTGAGCCACTCGCGGAAGCTGCCGGGCCCGAAGTGCATCCTCTTGGTCCCGTCCTCGAGCGTGAGCGTCCGCGTCGGCTCGAGCTTGGGGCCCTTCTCGGCCACCGCTCCGGCGTTGTCCCAGTCCTTGGACTTGATCCCCTCTCGCACGAGCGGGTCGTGCTCGGAGTAGATCCAGGCCGCCATGTTCGAGAAGTCGCAGCCGTAGGCGTTCTGCGCGTACGCGCCCCCGTCGTGGAGGCGGCGCGGCCACTGCCAGGCGAGCGGCGCCTTCGCTGCCGGGGCCGTCTCGCTCACCCTCGAGAGGCCGCCCACCGAGAAGGCGACCGTGTCCTGGAGCCCCGCGGGCCGATCCGAGATCGTGTCGGGGAGCACGTCCACGGGATAGGTCTCGAAGAGGTGAGAGCGCCTCCCGGGGAAGAAGGCCTCGTACCACACCGGTTCGGCGAATCGCTTGTCGCGGCGCGGCTCCTTGTCGCGCTGGGGGCCGAGCGTGTAGATCCTGTCCTGGAAGTCGGCCTGGGAGTCGAGGTGCCAGACGATGTCCCTCGGCGGCGCGACCTGGCAGACCTCGCGCACGTCGACCTTCGCGACCTCGTTCGCCGCGTCGTCGTTCACGATGCCGCTCGTCCTCACCTCGTAGACGTCGCCCGAGGCGTAACAGAAGGGCACCGTCGACTGGTTGAGGAGCGGGTGGCAGGGGTCGACGGCGTTCATGAGGATCGCCTCGGCGTCGCCCTCGGTGATCTCCACCGCGAGCTTGGCTTCCGTGAGGAGGTCCTGGAGGTCCTTGTGCGAGCGGACGGGCTTCGCAAGGATCCGGTCCGCGACGAGGCCGGCCTTCCGGGGCGTCACGAAGTTCTTCCCGAAGGTCATCGAGCTCTTCTGGAAGAGCTTCGTCTCGATCCCCGTGAGGGCCGCCACGAGGACCTCCCGCGGGGCGGCGTTCACGTTGATCGGCTTCGGCAGGAGGGCCTGGACCTCGAGCTCGGAGATCCCGTAGCTCCGGTCGAGCTGGGGGAAGATGTCGACCGTCGAGCGGAGGGGAGGGTCGTAGTCGTAGGTGTTGTCGCTCTCCTCCTCCTGGTCCTGGAAGCCGTCCACCGAGTTGAAGTCCTGCGGGTGAGCGATCCTCTTGTGATGGATCACCGTCATGTCGAGGACGTTCACGCAGCGGCGGTACTCCGCGAGCCCGCCGCGGCGCGCACGGCATCGCACGACCGACCCGTTCGGCCCTCCGCGGAAGCGGCGCGCGTCGTGGACGCGGATCGATGTCTCCGCGAGCGCGGGAGTGTAACGGACCTTGTGGCAGACGACCTCTCCCGCGCTCCAGCTCTCTCCTCCGTGCACGGAGTCGACGGTGATGTAAGGACGGATCCGCTCGAGCTCGACGCGGCTCACGGTCTCGACCTCGGGGCTCCTCTCCCGGAGGGCCATGAGCGACTCGACCTGGCGCTTCGTCTCCGTCCGCCAGTAAGCCCCGCGGCGCTGGTCCTCCGCCTCGAGGCGGCGCGCGCGGTCGAGGAAGGTCTGGGCGAACTCCCTCCGCTCGCCCGGGTCCTCGAGCTGCTCGACCACCTCCCAGGCCCTGAGGACCTCGCGGTCCCCGCCGAATCGCTGGATGAGCGCCGTGTCCACGCCGAGGCCCTTGAGCCCTCGCTCGGCCGCGAGGCGGCGCTCCTTCTGCTCCGCGGTCTCCTTCGCGCGGCCGCCGTTCCCGTCGAGCGCGTCGGCGTCGAGCCCGGCCTGCTCCAGGCTCTCGCGCGCGATCCCCCACTCCTTCAGGCGCTCGAGCGTGAGGCCGAGCTTCTCGAAGTAGCGGGCCGCGGCGAAGGTCGCGAACTCCCAGTCCGCGATCTTCCTGAGCGCGTTCGGCGTCTCGAAGCGCGCGAGCTGACCCGAGCGGTCGGTCCCCGCGAGCCGGAAGACGGAGTCCCACGCGATCTTCCAGCCCCGGAAGTCCTGGACGAGGCTCCCCTCGGCGTGGATCGGCCGGTGGTCCTTGTCCTCCTCCCGGGGAGGCTCCGAGGTGAAGAACATGCCGCGAACGAGGCCCGAGAGCCCCGGGGGATCGTGGCTCACGTGACGGTAGCCAATGAACTCGCCGTTCACCCGCACGATCCCGTCGAGCGTCGCGGGGTCTCCGTCGGAGTAGAAGACGTTCGGGTCCTCGATGGGCAGGAACTTGTCCTCGTCGGGCGCGAGCGGCGCGGTCGTGACGGTCGCTCCGAGGAGGTTCGCGATCGGGAAGGCGCCGCACGCGTTGATGTCGATCTTCCCGCGCTCGTCGGTCGCATGGGTCTCGATCATCGTCCCGGTGGGCGAGCAGGCGTCGAGCCGCTCGAGCCCGCTCACCGTGCGGGGTCGGGGAGAGAGCTCGTCGTGGGAGTCCCAGTCCTCGTCGTCCGCCGTGAGCTCCTCGCGCCAGAGCCGCTGTCTCCGCTCCTCGTCCTGGTGAGTCACGATGAGGGCCGCGATCGCGTCGTTCCGCGCGGCCGCGGCGAGGCGTCTCGCCTTGATCCTCACCGCGTAGCCGCGCGCGCTCTTCTCGTGGAGCCGCATCGAGACCGCGAACGGCGCCGCGATCGCGACGAGCGCCGCGATCACGATGATGACGAGGATGAGAGCGGCTCCTCGCGCGAGCCTGGGGCTCAAGGGTGTCTCGCTTCCAGGGGATTCTACGTCTTCCAGGGAGCGGAAGTTCCGGTCGCGGGGGCTCTTCGTCTCGCCTGTCAGCCTCAACCGGATGACTCGAGATGAGGCGGTTCGCGGGCGAGAGGAGCGTCGCTCCGCGGTGCTAACCTACCGGCGTGGACCTCCCGCCGACGGAGCGGACGAACCCGCTCACGCGAGACCTCGACCGCCTCTCCGCGAGCGAGATCGTGCGCGCGCTCCAGGCGGAGGACGCTCGCGCGGTCGAGGCGGCAGCGCGGGCGCGCGAGGAGATCGCGGCGGTCGTCCTCCTCGCTCACGAGGCCTTCGCGCGAGGAGGAAGGCTCGTCTTCGTCGGAGCGGGGACGAGCGGGCGCCTGGGAGCGCTCGAGGCGGCGGAGTGCCCGCCGACCTTCTCGACGCACCGCGAGCAGGTCCGCTCCCTCCTCGCGGGAGGCTCGAGGGCCTTCATGGAAGCAGTCGAGGGAGCCGAGGATGACGGGGGAGCGGGCTCTCGCGACGTGTCTTCTCTCGGGACGGGAACGCGCGACCTCGTGATCGGCGTGAGCGCCAGCGGGAGGACCCCCTACGTCCTGGCGGCGCTCGAGCGGGCGCGCGCTCTCGGGGCGAAGACCGTGCTCGTCGCTTGCTCTCCCACGGACGCTCTCGTCGATCGCAAGGTCGTCCTCGAGACGGGCCCGGAGGCGATCGCGGGCTCGACGCGGCTCAAGGCGGGGACGGCGACCAAGGTCGTCCTCAACGCGATCACGACGGGAGCCATGGTCCTCCTCGGGAAGGTCCACGGGAACCTCATGGTGGACGTCGCTCCCACGAACGCGAAGCTGCGCGAGAGAGCCGCGCGCATCGTCTCGGAGATCGCGGGAGTCGAGCGAGAGAAGGCGCTCGCGCTCCTCGAGGAGACGCGGGGCGAGGTCAAGACGGCCGTCCTCGTCGCGAGGCTCGGTCTCTCTCCCGAGAGGGCTCGCTCGCGGCTCGAGGCCGCGGGGGGCGTTCTCAGGCGAGCGCTCGAGGCCGCGCCGTGAGCCGGGCCTCGCGTCTCTCTCGCCTCGACGAGGTCGCGCGAAAGCCCGTGCGCCGGATCTGCGGCCTCATGTCGGGCACGAGCGTGGACGGAGTGGACGCGGCCCTCTGCGAGGTCTCGGGTTCTTACACGGACACGAGGGTCAAGCTCCTCTCTTTCAGGACGCTTCGCTTCGCGAAAGAAGTCCGCGAGAGGATCCACGCCGCGTTCTCGGGTAACGTCCAGCACCTCTGCGAGACGAACTTCGTCCTGGGAGAAGTCTTCGCCGAGGCCGTGATCGCCGTCGCGACGGAAGCGAACGTCCCTCTCGCGGAGCTCGACCTCGTCGCCTCGCACGGCCAGACCGTCTACCACATGGACCGCTCGCAGGGAGGCGTGCCGTCCACGCTCCAGCTCGGAGAAGCGAGCGTGATCGCCGAGCGCACGGGCGCTCTCGTGGTCTCCGACTTCCGCACGCGCGATGTCGCCGCGGGCGGCGCGGGGGCGCCGCTCGTTCCTTACGTGGACTTCTGCCTGTTCTCGGGCGAGGTGGACCGGGAGCTCCTCGCGCGGCTCCTCGCGCACCCTTACCTCGAGCTTCCTCCACCGAAGACGACCGGCCGGGAAGTCTTCGGCGTCGAGTTCTCGCGGTCTCTCATGGACGAGTACGACGCTTACAAGCTGATCGACTTGCTGGCGACGGTCGCGCGGTTCACCGCGGAGAGCATCGTGCGCGCTTACCGGCGGTTCGTCATGCCGCAGCACAAGCTCACCGAGGCGATCGTCTCGGGCGGCGGGGCGCACAACGCGACACTCATGAACGCTCTCCGCGAGATGCTGAGAGAAGACGGCGTGCGCGTGCGCTCGTTCGACGAGGTCGAGGGAGTCGGGTTCTCCGGGAAAGCGAAGGAGGCCGTCGCGTTCGCGGTGCTCGCGAACGAGACGATCCAGGGGCTGCCTTCGAATCTGCCCGCGGCGACGGGGGCTCGGAGGGCAGTGGTGCTTGGGAAGATTTCGCTCTGAGGGGCGCGGCCCGGTGAGAAGCAAGCCTCAGCGAGACTCAGGAGCCAGCGGCGCCGTGGCGGCTCCGGCTCCTCCGGCTGCTCCGAGCCCCGGTGTCCCGCACACCGCGTGAGCCGTGCTCACTCTGGTCCGGGCGGCTCTTCGCGAGGAGCCGCCCGGATCATTTCCTTGTCATGTGAGGGAACGGCGATTTGCCGATACGACGGATCCGATCAGAACTCGAGCTGCGCGCGGAAGAGGAACTCGTTGGCGAACCGGTCGTGCGGCTTCTCGGAGCGGTTCTGGTCGCCGATCCTGAGATACACGTAGTCGGCCATGAACTTCACGTTCTCGATCGGGTAGAGGTTCAGGCCGAACGTGACGGCGCGGCAGTCGTTCCCGCGCACGATGTCCGCCCCGCCCCTCGTCTGGGGCTGAGCGGGCACGGCTCCCTGGCCGCGGCGTCCGCCGTGCGTGTCGTCCTGCTGGGCTTCCTCGATGCGGACGATGAGCTCGGCTCCGACGTTGCGCGCGCTCTTCTTCCGCTCGATGTCGAAGCTGCCGACCTGCCAGTCCTTGAAGGGCTCGCTCACGGGGTGCGTCACGCCCTTGGGCGGACCGGCGAACATGAAGCCGGCCGTGATCGCCCAGCCCTGCGTGACGAGGCCGGTGCCGTTCGAGTGGTCGTCGAGGACTCGCCACCTCTCCTGGCTCGCGTAGGCGAAGACTCCCTGGATGAAGAACGGGCCCTTGTAGAAGGCCACGTCGAACTCGTAGCGCTGGTCCCACCCGCGGACGAAGATCGGCGACATCCACGTGAACTGCCCGGGAGTCGTCATGGCGAAGCCGTTCTGGAGACCGGCGCGGTTCGCCCAGATCGCGCCGCCGCCCACGTAGAAGCCCGAGTCGGGGATCGTGAGCTCGATGCGAGTCGACGTGAGAGGGTCGCCCGAGATGTTCGAGGCCGGCGGAGGGTTCGTCGGAGCCTTACCCGCCGCGCCCGCTCCCGGCGTTCCCGCCGTGCCGAAGGCGTTCGAGTCCGTCTGGTTCGACACGCCGAGCCAGTAGGTGACCATCTTGTTGACCTGGCCCGTGACGTGCACGCCCGGGAGGTAGTCCGGTGCGAGCTGGTTGCCCGAGCCGGTGATCATGGGACGCTCGACGCACGGGAGGTAGAGGTCGCTCGTGGCGAAGTCCTCGAGGTCGAAGGGGCACTTGTAGTGGCCGAAGCGGATCTTGAATTCGTCCTGGACGTTCCACTGGAACCAGAAGTCCCCGAGCGGAAGGCCGGTCGGCACGTTCCTCGTCGGGTCCACGTCGAGCTCGAACGTGAACACGTTGAACTTCCCGCCGAATCCGACGCGCGCGCGCCGGATCAGGAACTGGTCCTGCTTCACGGGCTGGTTGAACGCGTCGTTGACGGCCGCGTGCGGGAAGGCGCGGTAGTCGAGCTGGATCCGGGCCCGCGGCCGGATCTCGTAGTCCGAGCCGCCGAGCTTGCCCTTGATGAAGAAGCCGTCCTTCCAGCCGATCTCCGTCTTGTCTTCCCTCTTGTCCTCCGTCGCGGGCTTCTCGCCGGGCTTCTCCTCGGGCTTCTTCGCCGCCTTGTCCTTCTGGAGAGCGTCGATCTCCTTCTGCTGGTCCGCGAGCTTCTTCTCGAGGTCGGCGAGCCGCTCGGCGTCCGTCTTGGGAGCCGGCTCCTGACCGAGCGCCGGCCTTGCCATGAACACGGCGAGCGCGGCCAGCGCCGCGCCTAGGAATCTCCTCATGTGAGTCCGCCCCTTCTTTCTGGAGCCCGGATTCGGGCTCTTCCCCGCGGAGGAGCCTACCCATGGCCCCACGCGATTCCCAAGACAAAGAATCGAATTTCACGCTACTGGCTATCGATTTCATTG
>JACQDU010000195.1 GCA_016200955.1 bacterium | reverse complement strand
CTCGAGCGCGTGCGCTCGCTCGAGGCGCTCTACCGCGAGCGGCTCGAGCGGCTGCGCCCGCTTCCTCTCGTGGGAGACGTGCGCGCGCTCGGCATGGTCGCGGCGGTCGAGCTCGTCTCCGACAGGAAGACGAAGGCCGCCTTCGGCTACCTCGACGCGGTCGGTCCAAGGATCCAGCGAGAGGCGCTCGCGCACGGGATCCTGCTCCGGCCGCTCGGGAACGTCGTCTACGTCCTGCCGCCTCTCTGCATCACGGACGGAGAAGTGAAGGGAGTCTTCGACGCGATCGAGGAGATCGTCGGCTCTCTCTCCTAGAGAACGAAGTCGAGCACCGACGGGATCGACTCGAGCACGGGGACCGGCCGGCCCGAGTGGTCGGTGTCGACGTGGACGACGAGAGCGTCGGGGAAGCTCTGCTTGTAGCCGTTCACGTGGATCGGCTCGTTGTCGAACGCCGCGACGACGCGCCCGATCTTCCCGAGCCGAGCGTACGCCTCGCGCTTCCAGGCGTCGTCGTCCTGGTCCGAGGTCGGTTTCAGGAGGAGAAAGACCTCCGCGTCGTCGGGCAACGGGAAGCCGGCTCTCTCGAAGGACGTGAGCGTGCCCGCGCGCATGGCCTCGTGCCTTCCGGTCACGTAAGCGATCCGCGAGCGCGTCGCCCGCAGCCGCTCGAGGAAAGGCGCGGTGCCGTCGATCGGGACGTCGAGCTTGCAGTACTCCGAGGTGAAGAAGTGCGCGCGCCAGTAGCCCTTCGCGTCGGGGTAGAGCTCCTCGGCCGCCTCGGGCGAGAGGCCCGCGTTCCTCATGGCGACGCGGAGGTCCCAGCCGTCGAGGTGATCGGCCGCGACCCGGAGCAGCTCGGGCGGCCCGCCGCGCTTCTCCGCCCACTCCCGGAGGAGCGTCGCCTGGCGCGGGCTGTTGTCGAGGAGCGTCGAGTCGAGGTCGAACGCGACGACGCCGGCGCTCCCGGCCTCGCTCGCGCGGGCGAGCACCCGCTCGAGGATCTCGAGCTGGGTCTCTCGCTTCGCGCGGCGCGTCCCGGCGGAGGCTCCGTCGGGCTGGCCGTGCTTCGGGGGCTCTTTCTTCCCGGGAGTCACGTTCGGCGCAGCCTAAAGACCGGGATCGCGAGAATCAAGCGGCGACGACGCCTTCACCGGAAGCTCACGTGCTCCTTCGCGACGGCCCTCGCGAGGCGCGCGAGGTACTCGCTCCGCGAGATCCAGCTCGCTCCCATGCGAGCGAGGTGAGGCGTGACGTACTGCACGTCGAGGAGCTCGTAGCCCCGCTCCCGCAGAAGCTCGACGAGAGCGACGAGAGCGACCTTCGAGGCGTCGCGCACGTGGTGGAACTTGCTCTCCGCCATGAAGGCGGCCCCGAGGCTCACGCCGTAGAGCCCGCCCGCGAGCTGGCCTCGATACCACGCCTCGACCGTGTGACAGGCGCCTCTCTCGAAGAGACGGCGATACTCGCGCTCGATCTCGTCGGAGATCCACGTGCCCTCGGGACGGGCGCAGCCCTTCAAGACGCCACTCCAGTCGGAGTCGACGCGGACCTCGAACTGTCGCGAGCGCCGCCTGAGGCTCCGCGCGACGTGGTAGGGATCGAGCTCGATGATCGCGCGCGGGTTCGGAGACCACCACCCGAGCAAGCCCGAGTGCTCGGCCATGGGGAAGATCCCCTTCCCGTAAGCTTCGAGGATCAGCTCCGGCGTGAGCTTCCCGCCGACCGCGACGAGCCCGTCCGATGCCGCGCTCTCCGCAGGCGGGAGAGGCGGCGGCGCTTTCCCGCGCCCGCGCGCCTTGAGAGGCACGCTCGCATAGACCTGCCGGAGGAAGCGGGCCAGATCCTCATCGGGAGAGGCGTCGTCGGGGTCGTCTCCGGGCACGCTCTCAGTTTATGTAATAGGAGAGGACCATTTCCTGGCCGTTTCTGAGGACCTTGACCGCGAAGCGCTTCTCTCCCTTGAGCTGCTGGTAGAGGCCCTGGCCGGCGCCGACCGAGTTCGGGACGGGGTGGCCGTTCACGGAGATCACCTTGTCGCCCTGCTGGAGGCCGAGCTTCGTGCGCAGGTAGCTGTTCTCTCCCAGCGTGTCGATCTGGTACTTGCCGTCCACGAACTGGCCGGAGCCCTCGTTGTAGACGAGGTTCCAGGCGTCGTCCCACGACTGGTACTTCTCGACCATCACGCGCGGGACGGGCTCGGGCTTCATGTAGACGACGCCTTCTTGCCGGCGGAGCCAGGAGTAGTTTCCGACCTGCTCGTCCGCGGGGACGCTGCAGCTCGAGTCGAAGTAGTTCTCGGAGGCGCCGGGCTTCGGCACGGTCCCGACGCTCGATGCGCCCTTCGCGCCGCCGGTCTTCGCCGTCGCCGCGCCGCCCGGGTGCGTTCCGCCGCGCGCCCCGGGAGCGCTCGTCGGCACATGGAGCGGCGTGAAGTGGTTCTGGATCACGCCGCCGTTCGCGACGGTACGCGCGTCGTCGAGCCATCGATCGAAGGCGATCTGAGCGTCGACCTCCTCGCGGGAGACGTCGCTCTGCTTCGGGACGATCGAGAACATGGTCACGAGCCCGGCCGTGCCCACGATGACGAGGCCCGCGAAGGCGACGATGATCTTCTCGACGGTCTCGATCCTCACGGACGCTCCAAGCTGCACCTTCGAGCCTATATGCGGCCGAGGCGGCGGTCAACGTGTAGGACGATCGGGCCGGGGAGAGGTTCAGGCCACGGTTGACAGCCTGCCCCCTCGTGTGCGGACATCAGCGCGGATCGAGCACTCGCACGATCGCGATCACGAGCACCAGTAGCTGGAGAGGAAAGTGAAGAACTCCTATCACGTAGCCGCGCTCCCGGGAGACGGGATCGGACCCGAGGTCCTGCGCGAGGGCTTGAAGGTCCTGAACGCCGTCGCGCCTCTCATCGGCAAGAAGTTCGAGGTCGAGGAGATCCCGTGCGGCGGGCAATACATGCTCGCCCACGGCGGCACGAGCGACTGGCCCGACGGCTCGCTCGAGCGATGCCGCGCGGCCGACGTCTGCATCCTGGGGGCGGTCGGCTGGCCGAACCCCAAGGACGGGGGGAAGACGAACGTCTGCTTCCCCGACGGCCGCATGGCGGGCTTCTCGCCCGTGATCGGCATGCGCACGAACCTCGACCTCTACGCGAACGTGCGCCCGGTCAAGCTCTACAAGGGCGTCCTCCACCGCGTCCACGGGAAGCACAAGCTCGTCTGGGACCCCGAGAACGTGGACATGGTCTTCGTGCGGGAGAACACCGAGGGCCTCTACTCGGGCCACGGCGGGATCCTCCGGCCGGGCGGCGTCGAGAAGGTCGCGACCGACGTGCGCATCATCACGCGCGAGGGCGCAGAGCGAGTCTGCCGCTTCGCCTTCGAGCTCGCGCGGCGCCGGCAGCGCGGCGCTCCCCAAGACGGGGTCAAGCGCGTCACTTGCATCGTGAAGGACAACGTCCTGAACGGCTGCAAGTTCTTCAAGAAGGTCTTCCTCGAGATCGGCGAGGCTTACCCCGACATCGAGAAGGACACCGCGATCGTGGACGCCTTCACTCAATGGCTCATCACGAAGCCCGAGTGGTACAACGTCCTCGTCACGACGAACATGTTCGGCGACATCGTGACGGACCTCGCGAGCGTCCTCCAGGGCGGCATGGGGATGGCCGTCGGCTGCAACACGGGAGACAAGCACGCCATGTTCGAGCCGATCCACGGCTCGGCGCCCAAGTACACCGGCCAGGACAAGGTCAATCCCATGGCCACGATCCTCGCGGTGAAGGAGTCGCTCGACTGGCTCGGTCTCAGGCACCAGGACGAGGCGCTCAAGAAGGGGGCGGCGGCGATCGAGAAGGCCGTCGTCCAGACCTTGCAGGACGGGACGTGCCTCACCTACGACCTGTGCTCGACTGGGAAGCCGGCTCGGTGCTCCGAGGTCGGGTCGAGGATCGCCGAGAGAGCGGCCCAGGCACTGAGGTAGAACGCACACGAACGCACGGGAGCTCCGCATGAGCCTGGACCGGGACGAGATGATCGCCTACGAAGGCAAGGCTTCGATGCTCATCCGGAAGCCGGTCGCCGAAGTCTTCGAGGCGATCGTCGATCCGGCGATCACGTCGAGGTTCTGGTTCACGAAGGGCAGCGGGAGGCTCGAGAAGGGCAAGCGAGTCCGGTGGGACTGGGAGATGTACGGCGCCTCCGCGCAGGTCTTGGTGCTCGAGCTCGAGAAGGACAGGCGAGTTCTCATCGAATGGTCGGGGGCGGGTCAGCCGCCGACCACGGTCGAGTGGACCTTCGCGGCTCGCGCGGGGACGACCTACGTCACCATCGCGAACCGTGGCTTCGGCGGGAGTCAGGACGAGATCGTCAAGCAAGCGATCGACTCGACCGGCGGCTTCGCGTTCCACCTCGCGGGGCTGAAGGCCGTCCTCGAGCATGACATCGACCTGAACCTCACCGCGGACCACCATCCGAAGGATTGAGCCTCTCGACGGAGCCGGTGCGCGTGCAAGCGGGGTGCGCGGAGGTCATCGTCTCCCCGTGAGAGTCGGCGCGTACGAGGTCCTCTCGGAGATCGGGAGAGGCGGCGGAGGCTGCGTCCTGCGAGCGCGCGCGCGGGACGGCAGCGAGGTCGCGCTCAAGCTGCTCCACCGGCGCAAGGAAGGCGACGCCGCGCTCGCGCGTTTCGAGCGCGAGACGCGGCTCCTCGCGGCCATGGGAGAGACCGACGGATTCGTGCCGGTCCTCGATGCCGGCGAGGCCCCGGAGGGCGCGTTCCTCGTCATGCCCCTCCTCACCGGAGGGACGCTCCGCGACCGCCTGCGCGGGCCACTCGGGATCGACGAGACGATCTCGCTCGGCCTCGCTCTCGCGAGAGCTCTCGGCCGCGCGCACGCGAAGGGGATCGTCCACCGGGACGTGAAGCCGGAGAACGTGATCTTCACGGGCGACGGGAGGCCGCTCGTGGCCGCCCTCGGGCTCGCGAAACACTTCGTGAGAGAAGGCCCTTCGGCTCCCCTGAGCGTCTCGCTCTCGCGCGCGGGCGAGATCCGCGGCACGTTCGGCTACGCCTCGCCCGAGCAGCTCCGCGATGCCAAATCGGTCGGGCCCACGTCGGACGTCTTCTCCCTCGGATCGATCCTCTACGAGTGCCTCGCCG
>JACQDU010000202.1 GCA_016200955.1 bacterium | reverse complement strand
CCCCATCCGGTGAAAACGAGACCAGCGGAATCCCCATGACCGACCGCTAGCTTCTCCTCACGCTCTACAGGACCATGGTGCGCTGCCGCCTCTTCGAGGAAGCCTCCGCGAAGGCTTACGCGCAGGGCAAGATCGGCGGCTTCTGCCACCTCTACATCGGCCAGGAAGCCGTGGGAGTCGGCGCGATCTCGACGCTCGGCCCGGAAGACAAGGTCCTCGCGAGCTACCGCGACCACGCGCACTTCCTCGCGCGAGGAGGCGATGCGAAGGCGGCGATGGCCGAGCTCTTCGGGAGAGCGAGCGGGTGCTCGAGCGGGCTCGGCGGCTCCATGCACTTCTTCGACGTGGAGAAGGGCTTCCTCGGCGGGTGGGGGATCGTGGGCGGCCAGATCCCTCTCGCCGCGGGAGCGGCGTTCGCCTCGAAGTACCGGGGAGACGGCGGCGTCGCGCTCTGCTTCTTCGGCGAGGGCGCGACGAACCAGGGAGCCTTCCACGAGGCGCTCTCGCTCTCGGCCCTCTGGAAGCTGCCGGCCGTCTTCCTGTGCGAGAACAACCACTACGCCATGGGCACTCCGCAGGAGAGAGGCCACGCCATGCGCGAGATCTCCGGGCTCGCCTCCTCCTACGAGATCGCCCGCGACCGGGTCGCCGAGGGCAGCGAGGACGAAGTACCGCACGAAGCAAGAGGTCGAGGAGTGGCGCTCGCGCCGCGACCCGCTCGCGTTCGCCGCGCGCAGGCTCGGCGAGATGGGAGTCTCTCCCGCGGAGATCCAGGCGATCGACTCCGCCGCGGAGAAGGAGATCGAGCAGGCCGTTGCCTTCGCCGAGGCCTCTCCTCTCCCCGAGCCGGAGACGACCGCCGGCAACGTGTACGCGACGGGCGTGACCTCAGCCTGAGCGCAGGCCGCGCGAAGCGCGGCCGCCCTTCGACTTCGCGGCTCGCCCTTCGGGCGAGCCGCCACGCTCAGGGCGAACGGTGGGGCGCTACTTCTTCGGAGCCGGGCCCTCGGAGAGCTTGATCGCCTTCTCGATCTTCGCCTCGACGCCCGTGACGGCGCCGGCCTTGTCCTTCGCCTCGAACGAGATGTCGAGGACCTCGTCGAGACGGGCGCTCAGGAAGGCCTTCTTCTCCGGCTCGAGCGAGAGGTCGATCACGGCGGTGCGCTTCATGAGCCCGTTGTCCTTCGTGCCGTCGTCCGCGGGCGCGTACTGGGTCTCCGGGACCTTCGTGAGCTGGATCGCTATGTGGACCTCGATGTGAGCGACCTTGATCCCGTCCTCGGTCGTGACGCTCGTGAGCTTCCCCTTGCCGGATGACCTCTGGAGGTCGGACTCCATGGTCGGGTAGAGCGTCGTCGCGACCTCCTTCAGGTCGAGCGCCCACTCGGAGCCGACCGCGACGGGCTCCTTCGGGAAGCACGTCTCGAGCTCGGCCTTCCACTGGGCGTTCACGAAGTCCTGCGTGAGCCAGTCCTTCGCGATCTTGGTCGGAGGAGCGACGGCCGTGAGGTCGGTCGGGTCGGGCTGGGCCGGACCGGTGGCCTTGCCGTCGTCGCCCTCGATCGAGAAGTCGGGGCTCGCCTCGGTGGTCCCCGGGATGTGGACGACGCGTCCCGAGAGCGTCGTGTCGTCGAAGTCCTTCTTGCCGCCCTTCCCGGACTTCTTCCAGGACTCGAACCTGACCGTCTCCTTGGAGACGCGGTCGCCCTGGACCTCCTGCGCCTCGCGGACGGCCTTGTACGCGCTCGAGAGCTCGAGGATCACCGCCTGCGGCATCTTGCCCTGGGGCGAGTAGGTCATCGTCTTCTTGAGCGTCGTCTCGCGCTCCTCGAGCGTCTTCGCTCCCACCGCGAGCGCGGCGCGCTTCTTGAGATCGACCTTGGCTTCCTTCGTGTCGTCGGCCTGGACCCTGGCGCCCAGGACCACGAGAGACGAAGCGAGCGGGAGAGCGAGAACGGCGACGCTTCTGCGCATGCGGCCTCCTTCGAGCGACGGGAGAAAGACTCTAACCTCCGCACCCTCGCGCGTGAAGGCCCGGCCGATCCATGCGAGGAAGCGACGGATCGAGACCTTGCGCGCTCAACGGGGCGGGGCGGCGAGCGGGCCGCGCTTCCGGACCTCGCGCACCGAGATGTGGACGCGGTAGAAGAACGACTTCTCCTCCTGCGTCCTGAGGCCGATTCCCGCGAGGGAGAAGTCGAGCTTCCACGTGCGCGCGTCGCGCTTCTCCGGCTCGAGCGAGCGATCGGAGACGATGTGCACGTGAGCGACGCCGTCGCCCTCACCCGTGGTCCACTCCATGGGCACCTCGGGGACCTGGGTGTGCTTGATCGTGAGCGTGGCGTCCACCGTGGCCATGCGGACGCCGTCTTCCATGTAGACGCGCACGAGCTTCCCTTTTCCCGTCGATTGATCGGCGAGGTAAGGCGTCCCGCCGAAGACCTTCTCGTTGATCGGATCGGGGTCGATCTTCCACTCCGCGCCCTCGGCGACGGGCGCGGTGGGAAAGACCGCGTCGACCTCGCCCGACTCGTCGTCGGGGGAGAGAGGCGACTTGCGCGCGATCACGTTGTCGAGGAAGCCCTGAGCGTGGCCGCTCGGAACCGGCACGGGAGGGTCGAGAGTCAGGGTCGCTCCGGCGCTCCCGATGTCGCGCGCGGTCGCGGTGCGGCCCTCGAGGCACGAGTCGCGGCTCTGGTCGGGGAGGAGGAGGCGCCACGACTCGAGCTTCACGGTGACCGCGGTGGGACGTCCGACCGAGGTCACGGCGCCGACCTCGAAGGCCCCGCGCCACGCCATCGACGTCGTCTCGTCGTCGCTCCCCGGCCGGAACTCGGAGCGGACGTCCTTGAGCGTGCGCGCCTGCGTGCGGGTGACTTCCTGGAAGAAGCGGTCTCCCACCCGAGAGACGGCCTTCCGCGAGAGGTCCCACGCGCCGCCGCTTCCCCCGACCTGAGCGGGCCTCACCCTGAGGTAAGCGAAGGCCCCCGCCGCTGCCAAGAAGAGGACGAGGAACGGCGCCAACGCGCGACGCATGCGGCCTCCGGGAGAGTGAGACTTTACCCGCGCGGTCCCCTCGCGGCCACGCTTCCTCGATGAGAGACGTGCGAGGCGCGGACCATCTTGCAGGCGCGTGATAAGCTTCGTTCGTGGGCTTCCCGACGAAGTTCAAGTTATTCAAGATCGCTGGCATCCAGGTCCAGATGCACTCAAGCTTCGTCATCTTCTTGCTCTACGACATCTTCTTCGTCGGAGCCAAGGACTTCCGTCTTGCCGCCACCGTCGCCGCCGTCGTCTGGTTGAGCGTGCTCCTCCACGAATTCGGGCACTGTTTCGGTGCGCGACGCGTGGGAGGCGACGCGCGCGAGATCCTCATGTGGCCGCTCGGCGGTCTCGCCATGTGCGAAGCGCCGCAGACTCCGTGGGCGCAGTTCGTGACGACGGCTTGCGGACCTCTCGTCACGCTCATCCTGACCCTGATCGGGTTCTTCCTCAGAGGTCCCCTCGAGAGCTACGGCTATCAGCCCTGGCTCCTCGCGACCGTGCTCTTCGGGGCCAACCTCGCGATGCTCATCTTCAACGTCGTGCCTGCTTATCCGCTCGACGGCGGGCGCATGTTCCAGGAGCTTCTCTGGCTGCGCCTGGGTTATCAACGGTCTCTGCGCTGGGCCGTCCGCGTGTCCTTCCCCTTCGCCATCGGCAT
>JACQDU010000201.1 GCA_016200955.1 bacterium | reverse complement strand
GCGCTCACGAGCGGATCGTGGACCGGGAGGGGCGGAAGCGACACTCCTCCCGCGTCGCGATCGCGCCGATCACGAGCATCATCGCTTCCGCGCAGCTCGAGCGGCTCGGCCACGCGCGCGTCGAGCTGACGCGCCTGGCCTGCGAGGCCCTCGGCCGGATCGGGCGCAAGGAGGAAGCTCTCCCCTCGCTCGCGGCCTATCTCTGGGTCGAGGCGGACTCCGAGCGAGCGGCCCTCGCGGCGATCGCTCTCTGCGAGCTCCACGACGACGAGGCGGAGGAGCTCGTCCGGAGCGCGCCCCAGATGGGCTCGCTCTCGTTCAAGATGAGGATCCGCCGCGTGCTCCAGAAGAGCGCGCGGCCGGTCTCCCACGAGGCCCGATCTCCCTCGGATCACGTGAAGAAGGGCGACCTCCTCTACGACCGGGGCGACTCCGAGGGAGCCGTCGCGGAGTACACGCTCGCGATCGAGCTCTCGCCCGACGACGCGCACGCCTGGAACGCCCGCGGGAGCGTGCTCGTCTTCCGGCGCGAGTTCGTGCGCGCCGCGGCCGACTTCACGCGCGCGATCGAGCTCGCTCCCGACCACGCGGCTTACTGGACGAACCGCGGCAACGCGCAGTGGCGGGCGAAGAACGTGGACGCCGCGATCGCCGACTACTCCCACGCGATCGAGCTCGCGCCGAAGTACGCCTCGGCGTGGGCCGGCCGGGGAAACGCCCGCCAGGTCAAGAAGGACCACGACGGCGCGATCGCCGACTTCACGCACGCGATCGCCCTCGACGCGAGCTTCGGCAAGGCCTGGGACGGGCGCGCGGGCTCGCGCATCGAGAAGGGAGACCTGGACGGCGCTCTCGCCGACGCCACGAGGGCCCTGGAGATCGACGAGCGCGACGGCTTCGCGTGGGACCTCCGCGGCCTCGCCCGCGAGCGGAGAGGCGAGCTCGACGGAGCGCTCGCGGACTACACGCGCGCGATCGACCTCGCGCCCCACGCCGCGGGCTACTGGCGGGACCGCGGCGTCCTCTTCCTGTTCAAGAAGAACGAGCCCGACAAGGCGATCGCCGACCTCGCCCGGACGATCGAGCTCGACCCGCTCGACGGGCGCGCGTTCTACTACCGCGGGCGGGCGCGCTCCGCGCTCCACGACCTCGAGGGCGCCTTCGCGGACCTCTCGCGCGCGGTCGAGCTCGACCCGAAGTCCGCGGCGGTCTCGCTCGTCGTCCGCGGCGGCGTGCGCTCGAGGAACAGGGACTCGAAGGGCGCCATCGAGGACTACTCGAAGGCCATCGAGGCCGACCCGAAGTACGGCCCCGCCTGGGCGAGCCGCGGCGCCATGCGCGACCGCGAAGGCGACGTGGACGGCGCGCTCTCGGACCTGACGCGGGCGATCGAGCTCGACCCGAAGGACGAGTTCGGCTGGATCCACCGGAGCCGCGTCCTCAGGAAGAAGAAGGACGTGGACGGAGCGCTCGCCGACGCGGCGCGCGCCGTCGAGGTCGCCCCGGCGAGCTCCGAGGCCTGGTCCGCGCTCGGGGAGGCGAAGTTCCGGAAAGGCGACGTCGACGGCGCGATCGCGGACCTCACGCACGCGATCTCGCTCGACGCGCACGGAGCGCGCCCGTACCGGTATCGCGGTGAGTGCCGCGCGAAGAAGGGCGACCACGAGAGCGCCCTCGCCGATTACGGGCGTGCGATCGAGCTCTTGCCCACGGACCCGTCGTCGTGGCGAGCGCGCGGGCTCTCGCGGCAAAAGCTCGGCGACAGGGAGGGAGCGATCGCCGACTTCGAGCGCTTCCTCGAGCTGGCTCCGGACGACGCCTACGCCCCCGCGACGCGGGCGGCCCTCGAGAAGCTCCGGGGTAAGTAGCGGCTTCCTCCCGCGGCGGGGATCGCTACACTTGTCGGCCCGCGCGAGCGAACCCTTTCGCCTCTCGCGGGTAATGGGGAGGCCCGCGGCGCGGGCCGACCGACAGGAGAGAAGCGCCCCCTTGGGACCGGTGAGCGGAGAAGCGCCCGCGCCTGGCTCCGCGGCGATCCCGGCCGCGGACGGAGAGGCGGCCGAGCGCCTCGCGTCCGCGAGCGCGTCCCGGCTCGCGACGACGGGGCTCGTCGTGCAGGCGGTGCTCGCGCTCGCGGCCCTCGCGGTCGCGGTGCTCACGGGGTCGTTCGCGGCTTTCGGCGTCGCCGCTCACCTGGGAGCGGGAGCGTGCGCGTGGGCCGCGGGAGCGGCGCTCGCGGCGCGGCGCTCGCGCGCGTCGGAGGAGCGGGCCGAGGCCGCGCGGCTCTCTCGCTCCGCGCTCGACGAGGGCCGCCGGCCGCTCTTCTTGCAGGAAGAAAGGCGAGCGTCGCTCGGGGGAGAGGCGAGGCTCGGCGCCGCGCTCGCCCTCGCGCTCGCCCTCGTCGAGGGATCTCTCGCGACCGCGCTCGTCTTCCACGGAGCGGCGCACCATCCCGAGCGCCTCCTCGGAGGAGCGGCCGTCCTCGCGGGGAGCGCCTTCGTGCTGCTCCTCCTCGCGAAGTACTCGCTCGGGCTCCTCCCCGACGACGACGCGCGAGGAACGGGCGCGGGCTCGCTCGTCCTCGCGGCGCCCGGAGCGCGGCGGGCGGCGTCGGGGGCGATCGCCGCCTTCGCGGGAGCGGTCCTCCTCGCTCTCCTCGACATCGCGCCCACGCTTCAGCTCGATGCCGCGGGCTACGCGTTCGCCGGCCTCGAAGGGCTCCTCGCGGTCGAGCTCCTCCTCGGGATCGTCCTCGAGCTCTACCGTCCCCGGCGGAAGGGCGAGGTCCCGCGCCCGGCGTTCGAGAGCCGGCTCCTCTCGCTGGTCGCGGCGCCGTCCGGGATCGCCCGCTCGCTCGCGCGGGTCGTGGACTACCAGTTCGGCTTCCAGCTCTCGGAGACGTGGGCTTACCGCCTCGTCGAGAGAGGAGTCGCGCCGCTCGCGCTGTTCCTCGCGGTGGTCACCTGGCTTCTCTCGTGCTTCGTCGTCGTCCCATCGGGAGAGCGAGCGATCCTCGCCCGCCTCGGCATCGCGACGAAGGAGCCGCTCGAGCCCGGGCTCCACGTGAAGCTCCCGTGGCCCTTCGACACGACGACTCCCGTCGAGGTCGAGCGGATCCGCGAGGTCATCCTGGGCCCGAAAGAGGACGACGAGTACGGCGAGAACGGCCGCGCGAAGGGCGCGATCCTCTGGACGGGCGCGCCGTCCCAGCACGACCTGAACCTCCTCGTCGCGGAGCCGCGCGCGTCGGGCGAGCGCGGGGGCGACGCTCCGGTGAGCTTGCTCGCCGCCCGGATCCCGGTCGCGTTCCGCGTCGCCGACGCGTACCGCTACG
>JACQDU010000200.1 GCA_016200955.1 bacterium | reverse complement strand
CGCCGAGGCGAAGGCCGGAACGGCGGGCGCCGGGCTCGCGGCGGCCGGCTCTCCGTTCGCGGGAGCGGGCCCTCCCGCCTCCGCCGGCGCGGGCTCGCCGTTCGCGGCGGCCGGCGCGCCTTCCGGCGCGCCCTCGCGCGGCTCGTCCTCGCCCTCGATCCTCACGGGAGCGGGGAGGCCGTTTCCGTACTTCTTCCAGAGAGCGCTGTCGCGGTTGAGCGCGTAGGCCGTGAAGAGCTGGCCGGGGTGATACTTGTCCTCGACCTTCTGCTTGAGCACGAGGCCGCAGGCGATCGCGTCCGAGAGGAGGCGCTCGGCCTCGTCGAACGTCTTCGCCTTGAGCTCGCCGTGGCGCACGACGCTCTCGCGGATGTACTTGAAGTTCAGGTAACGCTTCCGGCGCTCGAGCTCCTCCATGAGAGGGACGAGCTTCGAGAGCCCCTCCTCGTCCATGGGCTCGAGCGGCGGGACCTCGATGAGGTCCACGCCGTTCGCGGCGCCCTCGAGCTCCTTCGCGACGGAGCCGGGGATCGCGCACACGAAGACTTCTTTCTGGAAGTTCTGCCGGGCGATCTTGACCGCGGGGAGGAGCGCCTTCTCGCCCGAGCAGATCACGTAGGCGTCGATCGCCGGCTGCTCGACGAGGGTCGTGAAGATCCCGGCGAGCATCTCGATCGGGACCATGTCGCGCACGACCTCGCGGCGCTTCCCGCCGAGCTCGCGCGAGCCGACGACGCGGTCCACCTGGACCGTCTCGAAGCCGAACGTCTTGAGCTTGTCCGCGAAGCCCTCGGGCAGCTCCTGGAAGGCCGCGTAAGCGTAGGCCTTCGCGACCTCTCCCTTCGCGCGGGCCTTCTCGACGAGGAGCTCGGGCCCGATCTCGCGGTTGTACATGTTCCTGAGACCCACGTAGACGTTCTCGATATCGACGAAGAGGGCGACCTTCTTCGGGTCACTCATGCGAGGAGGTTCTCCTGAAGTCGCTCAATCGACGGCTCGCTCCTGCGAAGGCGCCTCGAGCTGGGCAGCTGCTATGGTTCCCGGCAACCGGTAAGTCGCAACGATCGCGACACGCACGTTCGGGCTCAGCGCCCGAGCAGGCGAATCATAGCACGAGCCCGGAGCCGGTCAAACGGGGGCGAGCCGGACGCCTCTCGTGAAGAGACCGTGAAGACAACGTCAACTCACGTGAACGCCGGGCATGCTCTCTCGACCGGGATGCGAGGCGTGTCTATACTCCCGGCGCGCGTTTAGGGGAAGTCCCATGAGCCGCGAGCTGCCGGCCGCGAGCGTGAGAGATCGTTGCCCCGAGGGCCTCTCCTGGGAGGAGGAGCTCGGCGTGTCGGTCCTCGGACGCGCCTTCCGCGCGAACGAGGCGGGCCGGACCGCGCGCGTCCTCGACCTCGAGCACCAGGACTACGTCTGGCTCCTGAGGACGAAGTACGCCGAGAGTCGCGTGAACCTGAGCATCCCGGGCGTCCGCGGCATACGCGAGGCGATCGTCGAGGGCGACAGGAGCTTCCTCGTCGCGGACATGGCGCCCTCGACGCTCCGCCAGGCGCTCCTGGCGAAGGCACCGAGGGCGCGCGCGCTCGCGGCGGTGCGCGAGGCGGCCCGGATCCTCGAGCGCGCTCACGCGGCGGGGCGAGCGCACGGGCTCCTCACGCTCGACGACATCGAGCTCGAGGAGAACGGCTCTCCCGACTCTCCCGCCGTCGCGGTCGCGGGCTTCGGGCTCGGCGAGGTCGCGCGGAAGCTCGCCGCCGACCTCTACGAGAAGCACGTCGCGCGCTCTCCTCTCGACGTGGCGCCCGAGCTCAGGGGAGCGAGCGGCGCGGCTCCGTCGCCGCGCTCGGACGTCTATGCGCTCGGCCGGATCCTCGCGCGCGTCCTCCGGGACCCGCTGCCCGAGGAAGCGCGCGCTCTCGTGGAGAAGGCGACGGGCGAGGACCCGGCCCGGCGGTTCGCGCACGCGGGGGAGCTCGCCTCCTCGCTCGAAGAGATCTTCCCGAAGCTCGTGGCGCTCCCGGAGCCGGCGCCCGAGCCCGAGCCCTGGCGCGCCGACAGGAGGAAGCCGACGATCGAGGAGCCTTCGGCGCCCGTGCACACGGCGAAGGTCCCCTCGTTCGAGGACCTCGGGATCGTGCCGTCGCCGCCTCCGCCGCCGCCTCCTCCTCCGACATCTTCGAGAAAGAGGACGACCAAGAGGAGAAAGCCGGTCACCGACGTCTTCGACCCGCTCCAGGTCGAGCCGGGAGCGAGCATCCCGCTCGCGCCGCCTCCTCCTCCGCCGCCTCCTCCTCCGAAGCCGCCCGAGCCGAAGCCGGAGCAGAAGAAGGAGGCGGCTCCCGCGAACGCGAACGTCGAGGACGTGCTCAAGAGCCTCGAGGAGCTCGACCGCCAGGACGCCGAGAAGGCGGGCGAGATCACCGGCATGCTCAAGGTGAAGTCCGGAGTCTCCTCCGAGGCGATCGACTCGGGCGACATCCTGGGAGACGACTTCGGCTCGCTCGAGGATGCGCGCGCCTCGCGGAAGCGCGACGAGCCCAAGAGGCCCAAGAAGCGCAAGAAGCGCGACCCGCTCGAGGAGGGCGTCTCCGCGCTCGGGAACCTGGACGACATTCCCACGCTCGACTCGCCCGCGCGCGCGGGGGACCCGTTCAACCCTCTCGCCTCGGACCGGAACCCGAGGCCGGCCCAAGCGAGCGGAGGCGTGACGCCCGCCTTCGACGACCCCAACGCGAGCGGCGGCTACGCGGGCGACATCTTCCGTGATCCTCTCGCGCCGGCGCCGGCGCCCGCGGGCTTCGGCGACCCGTTCGCGGCGCCTGCTCCTCCGGGGGGCTTCGATCCCTTCGGCGCTCCCGCGCAACAGGCCTGGAACCCCAAGGGCGCCCCCGGAGCACCCCAGGGCGGAGAAGCGTTCGACCCCTTCGGCGCTCCCGCGCCCGGAGCGCCGGGGTTCGGGGCGCAGGATCCTTTCGGAGCGCCCCTCGCCGCACAGGCGAGCCCGGCCGATCCCTTCGGGGCTCCAGCGCCGTTCGGCGGACCGCCCGCGTTCGGGGCCGGTCCCGGCGCCGATCCCTTCGGGGCTCCAGCGCCGTTCGGCGGACCGCCCGCGTTCGGGGCCGGTCCCGGCGCCGATCCCTTCGGAGCGCCTGCTCCGTTCGGCGCTCCCGCGGACCCGTTCGGCGCTCCCGCGGACCCGTTCGGCGCTCCCGCGGATCCGTTCGGCGCTCCCGCCGATCCGTTCGGCGCTCCCGCGGATCCGTTCGGAGCTCCCGCCGATCCGTTCGGAGCTCCCGCCGATCCGTTCGGAGCTCCCGCCGATCCGTTCGGCGCTCCGGGCGGCGCTCCTCCTCCGACGGATCCGTTCGGCGTGCCGCGGCAGCGCGCGTTCGGAGCGCCGCCCACGGACCCGTTCGGGACACCTCGGCCGGCGTTCGGAGCCGCGCCCCCGCCGACCGATCCGTTCGGCGCGCCGCGCCCGGCGTTCGGAGCCCAGGCTCCTCCCACGGATCCGTTCGGCGCTCCCCGCCCGGCCGCCTTCGGAGCCCCGCCTCCCGCGAGCGATCCCTTCGGCGCTCCCGCTCCGTTCGGCGCCGATCCCTTCGGCGCGCCCGCGGAACCGTTCGGCGGCGACCCCGGCGATCCCTTCGGCGCGCAGGCCGCTCCTTTCGGTGCTCCCGCGAGCGATCCCTTCGGCGCGCAGGCCGCTCCTTTCGGTGCTCCGGCGAGCGATCCCTTCGGAGCGCCGGCCCCGTTCGCCGGAGACCCGGGCGATCCCTTCGGTGCGCCGGCTCCGCCGTTCGGTGCTCCCGCGAGCGATCCGTTCGGAGCGCCGCCGGACGCGTTCGGGGCGGGCACGGGGGGAGGCTTCGGCGAAGCTCCCGCGGATCCCTTCGCGCGAGCCGCGCCCGGCGGATTCGGCGCCTCGCCGGGCGGAGAGTTCGGGGCCTCGCCCGGCGGATTCCCGGCGCCGCAGGAGTTCGATCCCTTCGCGAGCGAGCGCGGGTCGCCGGCGCCTCCCTTCGGAGGGCCCCAGCAGGCGTTCGACCCGTTCGCCGCTCCTCCGGGGCAGGGAGCGCCCGGCGCGCTCGATGCGTTCGCGCCGCCGTCCTCCGGCGCGCGCAGGCAGCCGGGCACGGGAAGCTCGTCCGCATCGAGAAAGCCGCCCGCGGGCACCAGCGACCCGTTCCGCTCGAAGTCGTCTCCTCCTCCTCCGAGCCCGTACCCGAAGACGCCGCCGCCGACCGCGTTCCCGACGCCGCCGCGGCCCCAGAAGAAGCCCGCGTCCTTCGACGACGAGGCGCCGACGCTCGCGGGAGGAGGAGCGTTCGACCCGTTCGCGCAGCCCTCACCGTTCGGCGCCTCTCCCGGCGGGGCGAACGACCCGTTCGCGCTCCCGCTCTCGGGCGAGCGGGCGGCGTTCATGGGAGGACAGGCCTCTCCGTTCGACGCGGCCGAGCCGAAGCTCGAGACGGGCGAGCAGGAACCTCCCAGGAAGGGCGCTCGACCGCCCTCCGCGGGCGGGGCGAAGAAGACCAAGGCCGCTCCCGCGGGCGGCACGTCCAACGTGATCGTCATGGGCCTCCTCGGGAAGAAGAGCCGCGAGAAGGCCGCGGCGGTGCTCGCGAGGATCAAGGGCTGCTCCGAGGCCGAGGCGCTCGCGGTCATGAAGGGGAACATGGCGACCGTGCTCCAGGGCCTCTCGCGGGGAGACGCCGACGCGGCCGTGGCCCAGTTCAAGGCCGACGGCGTCTCCGCGAAGGTCACGGAAAAGAAGTAAGCGCCTCTCCCGTTGCGCGCGCCTCGTGCGATCCTTGTGACGCCAATCGAAGGAGCCGTCCTTGGAGATCCGCTGCCCCTACTGCGATCGTGCCGTCACCGTCCCCGGAGGAGGACAGTTCACCTGCCCTTCGTGCCGCGCGGTCTTCGCCGTCGACGTAGCTCCCCCGCAGGAAGCGCCGCCGCCCGTGCCGGGGGGAATGCCCGCGCCCGCGGCGCCCTCGTTCGAGCCCGCGCCGCGCGCGCCGAACGAGGTCGAGTCCGCTCCCACGATCTCGACGCCTCCTCCGTTGCCGGCGCCGGACGTCCCTCCTCCGGGAGCGGTCGAGCCGCCTCCTCTCCCGACGTTCGGGAGCGTGCCGAAGCCGGTGCCCGCACCGGGAGCGGGGCCCGCCGCGCCGGACGCGCCTCCTTGCGCGCTCCACCCGGACCGCAAGGCCGTCGACACGTGCCGCCGCTGCGCGACCTTCACGTGCGACCTCTGCGTCCAGAAGCACGAGGGCGAGGTCTTCTGCCCTCGCTGCATCGACCGCGCGGCGTCCCTGGTCGGCATCCACGGCGTCCCATGGGAGGCGGAGCGCGAGAGGATCGGCGTCTTCTCCGCCTTCTTCCGGACGCTCAAGGCGATCCTGTTCGAGCCCTCGCGCTTCTTCGAGGGAATGCCGCGCTCGACCGGCCTCGGAGCGGCCGTCGTCTTCTACGTGATCTCCGCGGGCTTCTGCGGCTCGATCTCGACCGCCATGGGAGTGGCCATGCAGCTCGCCAACCCCGAGCTCATGAAGCTCCAGGCGCAGATCTACCAGAAGCTCGGCCTCGTGCCCCCGTCGGAGGCGCAGACGATCCTGGGAGCGGTGATCGCCGTGCCGCTCTGCATGGCCTTCCTTGCTGCTGCGGGCCGGCGGCGCTCATCTTCACGGGCGCCATGGCCATGCCCCGCTGATCCGGGCATCGTCCGCGGAGACGCTCGTGCTCACGGGAGCCGGGTGCGGTCCTGCGGGCGATCCGGGATGAGCTCGTAGGGCTGAGAGGGGGTGCGACGGACGCCGGGCGGGTCATCTCCTGTGCTCAGAGTCGTATTGCCGGATCGCGAACCTGGCCTTCTCTAGGGCCACACTCCCGGGGTAAGCCGACTCGAGTCGCGACAAGTAAGACGCTGCCTTTGAAGTGTCGTGGTCGCAGAGCATGAGGCGGACGAGCTCCGCGAGTACGCGGTCGGCGTAAACGAAGTCGGGATGTTCCGCAAGGATCTTGTTGAGCGCTGCTTCGTCCTCCGCGTCTACGTCCCGGTCGTCCGGGATCTCCACGCCGACTCGATCTTCGCCCAGGTACTCCCAGGTCAGGTAAGGGGCATAGACGCTGTTCGGGAACCGCTCGATGAAGCGCTTGTACACTCTGTGATCCAGATGTTTCAAGGCACGGTTGTGCCCGAACAGGTTCGACGCCACGATCTCCTCGAAAGCGGCCTTGTCCGCAGGCAAAGGATCGACGACTTCGAACTCGACGGTGTCACTCTCGACGAGGACGGTCTCGTCGCGATACGGGTATTCCGGCGTCGAAGAGTGGCCGCGTCCCACCTGGTAACTGATCAGCGCCTTGAGCTCGTGCCGTCCCGCCCTCTCCAAGAACCTGCTCCTGGTCTTGTAGTGCCTGAACGGATCCTCGAAGTCTCCCCACGGAAGCTGGAGGTCCAGTTCGAACTCGTCGCCGATTCCGGCGTCCCCCGCGGTGAGGCGGCCCGTCAAGCTCTCCCACGAGGCGGCACGATCACATGGCCTCGTGAAGACCGAGCCGGCTAGTCCCGTGGCGCCGAGTGGTGTCGCGAGGTCCTCGAACGTCTCGGCGCTGCTGCCTGGTATCTGCCACGTTGGCAGAGGCTCGCGGGGCGCGTGTCCC
>JACQDU010000199.1 GCA_016200955.1 bacterium | reverse complement strand
GTCCGCGAGCATGACGGTCGAGAGGCGGTGAGCGATGATGATCGTCGTACGCTCGCGCGTGACCTCGCGGAGCGTGCGCTGGACGGCTCGCTCCGTCTCGCTGTCGAGGTGGCTCGTCGCCTCGTCGAGGATCAGGATCTTCGGGTTCCCGAGGATCGCGCGCGCGATCGCGAGCCGCTGCCGCTGGCCGCCCGAGAGGTTCGAGCCGCGCTCTCCCACGAGGGTCTCGTAGCGCTCCGGGAGCTTCTCGATGAACTCGTGGGCGCCCGCGGCCTTGGCGGCGGCCACGACCTCGTCGAACGAGGCCTCGGGGCGGCCGAGGCGGATGTTGTCCTTGACCGAGGCGGAGAAGACGACGCACTCCTGGTCCACGACGCCGATCCGCTTTCGGTACCACCCGAGCTCGATGTCGCGGAGGTCGTGCCCGTCGAGGAGCATGCGGCCCTCGGTCGGGTCGTAGAAGCGCGCGGCGAGCTTCGCGATCGTCGTCTTCCCCGAGCCCGAGCGCCCGACGAGCGCGATCGTCTTCCCTGCCGGCATCTCGATCGTGACGCCGTCGAGCACCCACTCGCGGTAGCCGTAACGGAACTTCAGGTTGTCGAGGACGAGCTCGCCCCTCATCTCCTTCGGGCGGAGCCGCTCGGCGCCGGGCGGCTCCTCGGGCGCGAGCTCGAGGATCTGGCCCACGCGGTCGGCCGCGATGATCGCGTCCTCGAGCTCCACGTTCGCGTTCGCGAGCCGCGAGAGGGGCTCGAGGAGATGCCCGAGGAGAGAGTTGAAGAAGAGGAGCTGCCCGACCGAGATCTCTCCCCGGATCACGAGGACGCCGCCGTACCAGAGGACGATGATCGAGCCCGCCGTCGTGAGGAGCATGGAGAGCGAGTCCGTGCTCACGCCGAGCATGGCGAGACGGAAGACCGTCCGGACCATGAGGACGAGCCGCCGCTCGGCTCCCTCGCGGACGTGGTCCTCGGCGCGCGCGGCCTTGACGGCGCCCGCTCCCGCGACGACCTCGACGAGGTGAGCCTGGAGGTCGGCCGCGTTCTCCATGGCCGTCCTCTGCTCCTTGCGGATCGCTCCGCGGTGGCCGAAGACGATGAGAAGGAAGGCCGGGACGATCCCGAGTGTCACGAGGGCGAGCCGCCAGTCGTAGACGAACATGACGCCGCCCGCGACGACGACGAAGAAGGCGTCCACGACCGACGAGAGGATCGTCCCCGAGAGCGCCTGCCTCACCTTGTGGGCGTCGTTCAAGCGCGCCAGGATCTCGCCCGTCCGCCTCGCCTCGAAGAACGAGAGCGGGAGGCCGAGGATGTGCTGGTAGTACTCCATGGTCAGCGAGACGTCGATCTTCTGCGAGAGATGGACGAGCAGGTAACGCTCGATCACGTGGAAGCCGACGCGGAAGACCGCGAGCAGGAGCACTCCCGCGCTCGCGAGGTGGAGGAGCCGGAGCCTTCCGTGGAGGAGGACGGAGTCCACGAGCTGCTGGACGTAGAAGCTCGTCCCGAGGCCGAGCGCGGCGAAGAGGATCGCCGCGATGATCGCCTCGACGAAGAGCGACCACCTTCCGGCGAGGAGGCCCAGGAACCTCCTGTAAGACGGAACGGACGGCGTGACTCCTCCGAGCTTCGGAGTCGGCACGAGGAGGAGGAGCTTCCCCGTCCACTTCTCCTCGAACTCGCCGCGAGGCAGGCGGCGCGGGCCGCGCGCCGGGTCCGCGACCTCGACGTAGGTGTCGGTCACCTTGAAGACGCAGTAGAAGTGCCCCATCTTCCCGAGGCTCACGAACCCCGGGATCTCGTCGAGCACGTGAGCGATCAGCGGGAGCGGGCACTTCTTCAGGACGTCGTAGGTCCCCTTCGCGGCCTTCGAGGCGAACCCGAGCGTCTCCGCGCCCTTCATGAGCCCGAGGACGTTCGTGCCCGCGGCGTCGGTCCTGCAGACGTCGCGCACGCGCCCGATCCCGATCGGCAGCCCGTAGAACTTGGCCACCGTCGCGAGGACCGCGGGCCCGCAGTCGTTCGGGTCGTGCTGCTTGATGCAGGGGAATCGCATGTTCCGGCAGGATGCGCTCTCGGGTGCGCTTACGCAAAGGGATTGCGGGTCCCTGGGGCGACGCGTATAAAGGGCACGCCGCATGGTGAGAGTAGCTCAGTTGGTTAGAGCACCTGGCTGTGAACCAGGATGTCGGGGGTTCGAGTCCCCTCTCTCACCCAGAGCGTGACGAAGCTCGTCGGGGAAGTCCCCGGCGAGCTTCTTCTCTTTCGGGTCCGAAGCCTTGCCCTCGCGATGGCGGATCCGCGCTCCTCAGGACCGGCCGAGCACGACGTCCGCCTCGCCAGCTTCTCGGCTCTCAGGAAGATCGCGTCGGGTAGGGAGATCGCTGTCTTCATACCGTTGGCATGACCGCCCCGCGCCCCGAGCTCAACGCCGCGGGAGCGTCGAGCACGACAGGCGCGCGGCCTTCTTCTCCAGGCGGGCTCGCGCTACATTCGAGCCGTGCTCCGCGAGATCGAACGGCGCTCGGAGAAGCAGGTCTGTCCCTATTGCCACGACGGCGTGAGCACGGAAGACGCCGTGCTCTGCACGCGCGAGGGTTGCGGAGCGCTCTACCACTCCGAGTGCTGGCAGGACTGTGTCAGCCAGCACGGCCACTGCGCCGTCTACGGCTGCGACGTGAGGAAAGCCACGGCGCTCGGAGCGGTCCGTGTCAGGCTTCTCCGGCGAAGGCGAGCGAAGCGCGTCGCCATCGCCTCCGCGAGCGGGATCGCCGCTCTCGCGGCGACGTTCGTCGCTCTCATGCTGATGATCCCACGCGAGCGCGAGGCCGTTCCGGTCGTCCAGGGCAAGGCGAGCGAGGAGCGCGTCTCTCAGAAGACCGAAGTTCCCGAGAAGGCCGTGAAGCATGAGCCTCGAGCGCTACCGGTCGCGGGGAGCCCGGCGTTCCTCGAGCCAGTCGATTGCTTCGCTCTGACGCCGGACGGGAGAGGGCTCGCCGCGGCCGGTCGCGAGGGCGTCCGCCTCTTCGGCAAGGCGCTTGGCGTCTGTCCGGAAGGAGTCATCGCGCCACCGGGCGAGGGCCGAGTCCACGCGATCGCGATCTCGCCCGACGGGAAGATGCTCGCGACGGCGGCAGATGGCTACGAGTCGCTGCGACTTTGGTACCGCGCCACGGACCGAGAGACGCGCTCGGTCGAGCTCACCGGGTACCAAGGCCGCGTGCGCTCCGTGTCCTTCCTCGGCAATCGGTTCCTTGTGTCCGCGAGCACGGACGGCACCATTCGATTCTGGTCCGTCGCCGGCGCCGGGACGCAGGAGCTCGCCGAGTACAGGCTCTCTCCGAGAGCGGGCGTCGATGCGACGCGAGCGTTCTACCCGCTCGCCGCTGCCGCTCCCGATGGCAAGACGATCGCGTTCACGGACGAAGAAGGCGTCGTCACCGTGACGGACCTCGTGCCGCTCGCCGAGGGCCGCGCGCGAGGGCCGCAGAAGCTCCTCCATACGTTCGCCTGCGACGGGCTCGCGTTCTCACCGGATGGGAGCCGTCTTGCCTGCGTGGACGGGCAGACCGTCTTCGACATCGACCTGAAAGGCGAGACCGCTGTGCATCCAGCAGGGCTGGCGCTTCCCTCCTCGGGCGCGATCTCGATCGCGTTCCTCGGCGACGGCGAGACGCTCGCGTGGCCGAGGAACAGCGCCGCGCCGGGCCGCATCGAGATGGGCCGTCTCGACGGGAGCGAGGCGTTCTTTCCCGACCAGGAGAAGCGGGTCTGGACCATGCCCGACGGACGCACGCTCGAGATCGAGCGCCGGGCGAGTCGCTGAGCGTTCACTCACTGTGCTCTCGTGCGTTTTCATGGCAAGCTCACGCGCGTGATCGAGGTCGAGGACGTCTCCAAGGTCTACCCGGGCGCTCGCGGCGAGACCGTGAGAGCGCTCGAGGGCCTCTCCTTCGTGGCGCGGCCGGGCCGCGTCTTCGGCCTCCTCGGGCCGAACGGAGCGGGAAAGACGACGGCTCTCAGGATCGTCTCGACCGTCCTCCGCCCCACGCGCGGGCGAGCGCGCGTGTGCGGCTTCGACACGGTGAAGGAGCCCCGCGAGGTCAGGCGGCGCCTCGGCTTCCTCTCGGCATCGACGGGGATCTACGAGAGGCTCACGCCGCGGGAGATGATCGACTACCTCGGGCGCCTCCACGAGATCGAGCCCGGGCGGCTCGTCCGGAGGCGCGACGAGCTCTTCGCTCTGCTCGACGTGGGGCCGTTCGCGGACAGGCTCTGCGGGACGCTCTCGACGGGGCAGAAGCAGAAGGTCACGATCGCGCGCGCTCTCGTGCACGACCCGCCGGTGCTCGTCTTCGACGAGCCGACGACGGGCCTCGACGTCCTCGTCGCGCGCGCGGTCCTCGACGCGATCGCGTCCCTGCGCTCGGAGAGCCGGACGATCGTCCTCTCGACGCACATCCTCTCGGAGGTCGAGCGCCTCTGCGACGACGTGACGGTCGTCCACAAGGGCGCGGTCCTGAAGCAAGGCACGAAAGACGAAGTGAGAGGAGCCAGCGCCTCGATCGAGGACGCCTTCTTCGACCTCGTGCGCGCGGCCGACGCTCGACGCGAGGGAGCGCCGCTCGCGTGAGCGCGCGCGCGATCCTCGTCGTGCTCAGGAAGGAGCTCCTCGACATCTCGCGCGACCGGCGCGCGGTCTTCGTCATGCTCGTGCTCCCGATCCTCCTCTACCCGCTCATCATCATCGGCTTCACCCAGCTCACCGTGATCCAGATGCGGACCATGGAGCAGCGCACGTCGGTCGTCTGGGTGAGAGGGCTCGCGAGCTTGCCGCCCGGCTTCCTCGCTCACCTGAAGAACGGCGAGAAGCACCGCCTGAGCCTCGAGGAGGAGCCGCCCGGGAAGGACGAGGCGGCCGAGCTCTCCTCGGGGAACGTGCGCGCGATCCTCGTCGCGCCCGAGTCGCTCTCCCGGGACGTCGCGGACGTGACCACGACCGCCCACGTCCAGGTGATCTACAACGGCGGCGTGGACGCCTCGAGCGAGGCGCGCCGGCAGATCCTGGGTGCGCTCGACGAGTGGAGGAGAGACCTCGTCGACGCGCGCCTCGAGGCGCACGGCCTCGCTCGCCCCGCGCTCGAGCCCGTCTCGGCGCAGCTCCGGGACGTGGCCCCCAAGGGAGCGATCCTCGGGCGCATGCTCGCTTACATCCTCGTCATGGCGTCTCTCATGGGGAGCTTCTACCCCGCGATCGACCTCGGAGCCGGAGAGAAGGAGCGAGGGACGCTCGAGACTCTCCTCCTCGCGCCGGTGCGGCGAGCGGAGCTGGCGCTCGGGAAGTTCGCCGCGGTCTTCGCGATCGCTCTCCTGAACACGGTCATGAACCTCGCCTCGCTCGGGCTCACGTTCTCTCACTTCGGGAGCTTCGCGGGAGGAGCGGGGGCCGACGTGCCCGAGCTCGCGAGCGTGAGCGTCTCGCTCGGCGTCGTGCTCGTCGTGCTCGCGGTGCTCGTGCCGACCGTGGCGATCTTCGCGGCGCTCGCGCTCGCGATCTCGACCCACGCGAAGTCCTACAAGGAGGGCATGAGCTACATGCAGCCGCTCGTGATCACGAGCGTGCTCCTCTCGCTCGCGAGCGCGCTCCCGGGGATCGAGCTCTCCACGGGGCTCTGCCTCGTGCCCGTCGCGGGGTCCGCGGTGCTCGTGCGAGAGCTCCTCGGAGGAACGGCGCACGCCGGGCACGCGGCGCTCGTCGTGCTCTCGAGCGCGGGCTACGCGGCGCTCGCGATCAACTGGGTCGCGCGGCTCTACGAGACCGAGGAGGTCCTCGTGCGGCCCGCGGCGGCGAAGGGCCTCGACCTCCTCACGCGAGCGAGCCCGACGAGCCCGGGAGCGCCGATCGTCCCGACGCTCCCCCAGGCGCTCGCGCTCGCGGTCACGGTGATCGTCGCGTTCTGGTTCCTGGGTCCCAAGCTCCAGCTTCCTGCGCACATTGTTCGCGGGCTCGTCGTGACTCTCGTGGGGCTCGTCGCGGCGCCGACTCTCCTCTACGCGAAGCAGCTCAAGGTCGACCTGCGCGCGACGTTCCGGCTCGTCCCGGCGCCGGGCTGGGCGCTCGTCGCCGCGGTCCTCCTCGGGATCGGCGGGAACGTGCTCGCGCAGGACGTGGAGCGTCTCCAGGCTCGGTTCACGGGAGAGAGGCTCGCCGTCGAGCAGGCGGCTTACTCGAAGCTCCTGGAAGGGATCCTGGGAGAAGGGCTCCCGGTGGCGCTCCTCGTGATCGCGGTGCTCCCCGCGATCTGCGAGGAGGTCCTCTACCGCGGCTTCGTGCTCTCGGGGCTTCGCCGCGACGCGGGAGCGGTCCCCGCGGTCCTCGCCTCGGCGTTCCTGTTCGCCGTGGACCACCTCGACCCCGCGAGGCTGGCTTCCGTGACTCTCCTCGGCGTCGTCCTCGGCGCCCTGGCGCTCCGGTCGGGGAGCATCGTGCCTGCCATGCTGTGCCACTTCACGAACAACGCCTTCGCGCTCATCCTCGCGAAGGGAGAGGCGGGCCTCGAAGCGCACCACTTCTTCGAGGGAGGCGTCGCGAGCTGGCCGGTGCGGCTCGTGGCGCTCGCTCTCGTCGCGGGCGGATTGGCCCTCCTCGCGCGCGGGAGGGAAGCTCGGCCCGCGGGCGACGGAGCGGCCCCGATCCGCTCCTGATCGCAGGGGCGGCCCGAGTGTGTCCGGGATCGCTCGCGGCTTCGGTCCTCGAGACCGGCGCGGCGCAGTTCGTGACCGACACGGGAGGGGCGGGGCGTCCCCGGCGCGCCTTCGCCACGCCGCTCGTGGCGCGCGGTGAGACCATCGGCGTGCTCGCGGTTGAGCGCGAGGGCGAGCTCGGCGGGAGCGACCGCGCCACGCTGCAGGCGC
>JACQDU010000198.1 GCA_016200955.1 bacterium | reverse complement strand
TGCATCATCCGCGCGCGGCTCCTCGATTCGATCATGGACGCCTTCTCACGCGACTCGTCTCTCGCGAACCTCCTCCTCGACGAGGAGCTCGGCGGACGCGTCGTGGCGCTCCAGGGGGCATGGCGGCAGGTCGTGGGCGCGGCGCAGGAGCTCGGGATACCCGTGCCGGCCATGAGCTCGTGCCTCGCTTACTTCGACAGCTACCGGACGGCGACGCTCCCGCAGACGCTCACTCAGGCGCAGCGCGATGCCTTCGGGGCGCACACCTACGAGCGGGTCGATCACCCGGAGCGCGGGTTCGTGCACACGGAGTGGCTCTCGTAGGCGTGGCGGATTTGATGCGTGATTCAATAGTGTCGGGCGTGCCGCCCGACATGGACGGCCTTGACGCTCGTGGAGCACCAGGCCTATTCGAACGGGATCGTGCGCGTGCGCTACCGCGTGCGCTGAACGGCTTCCGCGAGGGGCGGGGAGGCGTTCGTCCCGCGCCCCGTTGACTGCGGGCGGCGCCGCCTGCAAACTCACTCCCCCGGAGGGAAGCATGGCCGATCAGTGGCGCGTCACTTACATGGGCGAAGGCGTGAAGCCGACTCCCATGGGAGCTTTCTCGAAGTACGTGACGGCTTTCACGACCGAGGACTTCGCGCGGTCGGTCGCGGGGAAAGACGGCTGGGTCGTCGTCGACCCTGCCGGCAAGGAGATCTCCTCCGCCGCCCCCCCTCCGGCTCCCCCGGCGAAGAAGCAGGAGGAGAAGAAGCCCGCCGCCGAGGAGAAGAAGCCGGCCGCCGAGGCGAAGAAGCCGGACGAGAAGAAGCCGGCTGCCGAGGAGAAGAAGCCCGCCGCCGAGGAGAAGAAGCCCGAGGCGAAGAAGCAGGAGGAGAAGAAGCCCGCCGCCGAGGAGAAGAAGCCAGCCGAGGCAGCAGAGAAGAAGTCCTAAATGAAAGGGCGCGATTCAGCGCGGTCTCCCGTCCCGACCCCGCGAGAGAACACAGAGGCGCAAAGGCGCAAAGAACGTCCCGAGGAAGAAGCTCGGTGTCGCCGGGCGAGCCCTTCGCGTCTTCACATCTTCGCGTCTTCGCGTTCCGGACACCGCGCCGAGCGTTCATGGTCGCGAGTCGCAACCATGCTGAATGAACGCCCTGTTATCTGGCCGCGGAGAGAAGATCTCACCTAGAGTATCTCGTCGGCCGGGACTTCATCGTCGTCGTCTCGAGGAGACGAGGGCTCCTCCCCGCTCCCGCGGCGCTGGGCCCCGCGGTTGTAGTGGGGGCGGAGCGTCTCGAACTGCTCGGCGGCGCCGGCGGCGATCCCGCGCTTCGAGGTCCTGAGGAAATCGACGAGGTAGCGGCACTCCTCGCCCGGGCACTCCTTGGCGATCACCTCGATCGCGTCCTGGAGCGTGCGACCCTCGCGGTAGATCGCGCGGTAGGCGCGCTTGATCTCGGCCCTCGCCTGGCGGGAGATCCCGGCGCGGCGGAGGCCGATCGCGTTGACTCCCTGGGCGCACGCGGGGCGGCCGCCGAAGATCATGAAGGGCGGGAGGTCCTTGTTGATCGTCGAGAGCGCCGAGAGGATCGTGTACTTCCCGATCCGGCAGAACTGGTGGATCCCGGTGTGGCCGGACATGATCGCGCCGTCGTGGACCTCGCAGTGGCCGGTGACTCCGGCGAAGTTCACGAGGATCACCTTGTTCCCGATCTTGCAGTCGTGCGCGACGTGCGAGCCGGCCATGAAGTAGCAGCCGTCTCCTATGAGCGTCGCGTTCCCGGGCTTCGTCGCGCGGTGGATCGTGCACGTCTCGCGGAACGTGTTCCTGTGGCCGACCCTCAAGTAAGTCTCGCGGGAGGGGTCGTAGGCGAGGTCCTGGGGCGAGTGGCCGACCACGGCTCCCGGGTGGACCTGGTTCTCGTCGCCGAGCGTCGTGCCTCGCCCGATGAAAGCGTTCGGCCAGATCACGTTCCCCTTGCCCACCGAGACGCCGTCCTCGATGACGGCTCCCGGGCCGACTCTCGTGCCGTCTCCCAGGACGACGCTCTTCCCCACGTGAGCGGCCGCGTGGATCTCAGCGGGCACCGTGCGCCTTCGCTTTCTCTCTCGGAGAATCTCTCATAAAGAGAGTCAACCCGTGACCGACCGCACGAGCCCCGAGAGAGCGAGCGCGAGCTTCCGGGGAGCCGAGAGAGCGGCGCGCTCCCTGAAGACGTCGAAGCCGCGCCGCTCGATCTCGTCCAGGAGGGCCGTGTAGAGCGCCGCGAGCGTCCGCGGGCACGCGCGAGCGCGGCGCTCGGGGATCAGCGGGTAGAGCCTCTCGGCGCTCGCGAAGAGCTCGCGCGCGCGCGCGACCTCGAACGCGAGGAGGTCCCGCACGGGAGCCGTGAGCTCGCCTTTCCTGAGGGCGGCCTCGTCGACGCCGAAGCGCGCGAGGTCTTCTCGAGGCAAGTAGACGCGGTCCCGGGCGAGGTCCTCCGTCACGTCGCGCACGATGTTCGTGAGCTGCATGGCGAGCCCGAGCTCGACCGCCGGCTCGCGCGCCCCGTCGCCGTCTTCGTGCTCGAAGACCTCGAGGCAGGCGAGGCCGACCGCGCTCGCGACCTTCTCGCAGTAAGCTCGGAGCTCGGCCCAGGTCGCGTAGCGCGTGACCGTGAGGTCCTGGAGGCAGCCCGAGACGACCGCTTCCAGGTCCTCGCGGCGGATCGGGAAGCTCGCGGCCGCCCGGGCGAGCGCGAGCGCGACCAGGTCCTCGAGCTCGTGCGGGGCGGGAGCCTCCGCGAGAGGCTCGCCCTCTCGCGGGACGACGCGCCGGACCCGGGCGAGGAGCGTCTCGAGGCGCGCTCGCCTCTCCGCGAGCGGGAGCGCGTCGTCGTCGGCGTGGTCGTCCGCGATCCGGCAGAACGCGTAGACCGCATCGAGCGCACGCCTCTTCTCGAGCGGGAGGAAGATGAAGGCGTAGGAGAAGTTCTTCGCCCGCGCGAGGACGATCTCGCGGCACACCTTCCACGCACGCTCGAGGTCCTCGGACGGCGGTCTGGCGAGCGTCGGGGCCGTGAGAGGCATGGAGCGATTCTACTTCCCGCCGCCCGAGCTCACGACTCACTTCGGGTGAACGAGGGGCCGCGAGGTCGTCACTTGCCGTCTCGCTTCATGGCCTCGATCTGCTGCCGGGTCTCGCGGGCACGCGCGGAGCCGGAGTCCATGAGGGGGAGGGCCTTCTCGTAGTCCGCGATCGCGCCCGGGATGTCTCCCCGGATGCGGCGATAGGCGGCGCGCGTGACGAGTATCCCCGCGTCACCCGGATCGATCTCGGACGCGCGGGTGAGGTCGGCGAGCGCACCCTCGAGGTCGCCCATGCCCTTGCGCACGATGCCGCGGTTGGCCCACGTGGTCGCGTAACGGGGATCGAGCTCGATCGAGCGGGACAGATCGGCGAGCGCCCCGGGCAAGTCCTCGAGCTTGCCCTTGAAGGAGCCGAGGTTTCCCCAGTAAGAGGCCGAGCTCGGATCGAGCTGGACGGCCTGCGACGCGTCGGCGAGGGCTCCCTGGAAGTCGTCCTTCGTGGCGCGCGCCGTCGCGCGAGCGGCCCACGCGTGCGCCCGGTTCGGCCCGAGCGCGACCGCTCGCTCCGCATCGGCCAGGGCACCGTCGGCGTCCCCCGTCCGATCCCGGAGCTCGCTGCGCAGGATCCAGACGTCGACCCAGCCCGGGTCGAGCTCGATCGCGCGGTCGTAGTCGGCTCGAGCCCGCGCGTCGTTCCGAGCGGCATTGTGGGCGGCTCCGCGAGCGCACCACGAGTGCGCGTTCGCGGGGTCGAGCTCGATGGCCCGCGCGAGGTCGTCCAGGCCTCTCGTGGTCTCGCCTCGCGCGAGGCGGGCACGCCCGCGCGCCCTCCACGCGTCGCCGAGCGTCGCATCGAGCTCGACGGCGCGCTCGGCGGCGGCGAGCGCATTCGGCACGTCTCGCCGCGCCAGCAAGCGCTCGGACTCGGCCGCGAGACGAGATGCCTCGGCCCGCGTCGGCGGCGGGTGCGGGGGAGCCACGCTGGCCGCCTTCGCGGGAGGAGGCTTCGGCTTCGGGGCCGGGGTCCCGTGCTCCGGGGCGGGAGCGGGGACCTCGATCGCCGCTCGAGAGAGGAGGAGCGCGGCGCCGGCCGCGGCGCCGCCGAGAGCGAGCGCGCACGCGAGCGCCAAGGGCGCCGCTCGCTTCCTGGAGCCTGCGGCGAGCGCCTCCGCGAAGGCGGTGCCGTCCGCGGGGCGCGCTCCGGGATCGCGCGAGAGCGAGCGATCGATCGCTCGCGCGAGGAAGGCCGGGGTCTCCGGCCGCAGCGAGGCGACCGGCTTCACGCGGCACCCCGTGATCTGCCCGAGCAGCTCGAGCACGTTCTCTCCCCGGAAGACGGGCTCTCCCGCGAGGCACTCGTAGAGGATCGCACCGAGCGAGAAGACGTCGGCGGGCGGGCCGGCCGAGCGCGGGTCGCGGAGCTGCTCCGGCGCCATGTAGCCCGCCGTCCCGAGGAACGCTCCGGGGCCGTGGCCGGTGAGCGAGACGCTCGCGCTGGCGCCGGGAGCATCGGGGCAGAAGTGCTTCGCGAGGCCGAGGTCGGCGATGAGGGGCTTGCTCCGCAGGGTCCCTTCGGG
>JACQDU010000090.1 GCA_016200955.1 bacterium | reverse complement strand
GATCAGCTCCACGGCCTCGGGAGCGAGCAAGACGGGTTCTACCACGGCCATGATGTTCCCCTCTCGCCGCGCGCGGCGAAACGACGAGCGCGCGATCGACGTGCGCTCGCTTCGCGCCTCGCTCGATCGCTCGAATCGTCCTGTCGGGAACCGCGGCTCTCCCCATGGAGAAGCGGCTCCCCCGACCTCGCTACGAGTGTAGCAAGAGATGCTCCGGGCACCGCGTCATTCGAGACGCGCGGGGTCGCGGCGCGTCGTGTTCGGTCTCACGTAACGTTTTCTTCAAACGACGGAAGAGAGCGTGCCGCGAGGTTTCACTCGTTGGCGGGGGGCTGCGCGCCGGGCCTGCGCTTCGGTGAGGCACGGCCGCTGCGCGCGGCGGGCCTGCGCTTCGGGCGAGTCGCGGAGTCGATCCTCGCGGTCGCGCTCCCGCGACGCGGCTACTTCTTCTCGCTCTCGATGAGCTCGAAGGAGCTGAGGAGCTTCGATTTCGGCAGCGGTAACCCCTCGAGGGCCTGGTAGAGTCGGTTCTTGACCGCGCAAACGCGCGCCAGGATCGTGATCTGGCCGTTCACGACCACGAATTCGCGTCCCGGGTTGCCGCCGATCTTGATCTTCGTCTCCTTGAGGATCGTGCCCTTCACGTTCTTGGTCAACCCATCCCGTGCCCCGTCGAGGAGGGCCTCGGGATCCTTGCCCGTCATGGACTCCTCCGGGTAATCCGAGTACATCGTGGCGTACGCCGTGCCATCGGGCATCTCGAGCATGAACGTGTGAAGGGTGACCTCGCCCACTGCCGTCTTGATCTTCTGCGTCGTCTCCTTGGGAGTTCCAGGGTACTGGACCTTGAACCTGCCCTCCTCGCACTTGAACTCTTTCCACTCCGTCTTCGCGGCGTCGTCCTTCTTGTCCTGCCCGTTCGCGAGCAGGCCCGCCCCGAAGATCCCGAAACCGAGCAACGCCACGCTACCGAGCTTCACGCTCCTGCGCATCGCACGCCTCCCCTCGTTCCCGCGAGAAAAAGACGACTGTGAGCCAGATGAAAGGGCGCGATTCAGCACGGTCTCCCGTCCCGACCCCGCGAGAGAACACAAGGGCGCAAAGGCGCGAAGGCGCAAGAACGTCCAGAAGAAGAAGCTCGGCGTCGCCGGCCGAAGCTCTTCGCGTCTTCACATCTTTGCGTCTTCGCGTTCCCGACACCGCGCCGAGCGTTCATGGTCGCGAGTCGCAACCATGCTGAATGACGCCATGTCATCTAGCCGCTGGCGAGAAGCCTCGCCACCGCGAGCGTCACCTGGTTCGTGATGATCGCCATCATGTGGACGTCGTCGGCCTCGAAGGGCGCCCCGCGCTCGCCGCGCTCGAAGAACAGGAGACCGAGCGCCTTGCTCCACGAGATGAGCGGCGCCGCGAGGCCGCCGCCCGGGCTCCGGCGATCGCCTCCCGGACCCGCGATCCGCACGACGGCTCGCGCCTGGAGCGTCTTCTCGATGATCTCGACGGCGACGCCGGTCCCTTCCTCGGAGCCTTCCTTGCGCTTCTCGACCGTGAGGAGAGGGTTCCTCCCGTCCTCCTCGAGGAGCAAGCACACGCCGCGGTCGGCGTCGAAGATCTCGACGAAGCCCTGCGCGATGCGCTTGAGGAGCTTCTCGAGGTCGTCCTCCACGGCGACCTCGTCCGAGAGCTGGTGGAGGCGCGAGAGGGCCTTCGAGCGGCGGGCGTCGCGCTCGCGGAGAGCGGCGCCGTCCTCGGTCGCCGTGATCCTCCGCGTCTCCGCGGACATGGGAGCGTAGCTCCCCGTCGGCGTCCGCGCGGGAGCCGGCGCGCTCCCGAGCGCCGGGAGCGCGGGGTTCGAGGACGGCGTGATCCGGCGCGTCCCCGTCGGGCCCGAGAGCGCGGGCGCCGCGTAAGCGACGCGCACGCGGATCTCTCCCAGGCGCAGGACGTCGCCGGGCTTCAGCTCTCCGCCCTTGGCAGCCACCTCGTTGACGAACGTCTTCCCCGAGAGGAGATCGCGGAGCGAGATGCGGTCCCCCTCGCGCACGATCACCGCGTGGTGCTCCGCGACCGACTTGTCGGAGAGCGCGAGGTCGTTGTCGGCGGCCCGCCCGATCGTCGTCGAGCCCTCGCGGAGGGCGTGGATCGTGACGCCCTTCGACGACGGGTAGATGAGGCTCGGGACCGGGACGGCGAGCCTCGAGGTCGTGCCGGAGCCCACGGGAGCCGGCGCCGGGTCGCCCGCGCCCGAGAGATCGGAGGGCGCGCTAGGAGGCAGCATCCGCCGCTTCGTCGACCAGCCGCATGGCCTCCATGAGGAGAGCGAGCGTCGTCTGCTTGATCCGCTCCTGCTTCGGCGTCTGGCCCTCGCGGAAGTCGAAGCGACCCTTCCTCAGCCGGGCGATCGCGAAGAACGCCTCCTCCGAGGCGAAGCGGCCGATCCAGGCGTCCTTCACGTCTCCCGCGCCGAAGCTCACTCCCGCCTCGCCCACGTCGGGCTTGATGATGAGCTCCCCCGTCTTCTTCTGGAAGTTCAGGAACTGGACGAGCTCCGCGAACCCGAGCGTCGCGAGGTGCGCTTCGAG
>JACQDU010000144.1 GCA_016200955.1 bacterium | reverse complement strand
TCAGGGCGCCAAGGACGAGCCACATGGTTCGCTCTCCGGTTCAGGATTTCGCCGCGGCCGGCTTCGCGCCACGTATCACACGCGACCGTCGTGCCGTTTCGGCGCGCCTCACCTCTTCCCCGCTTGCAGCTCCCCGGCGAGGTCGAAGACGAGGTCGACGGACGAGTCCGCGCCGGTTGCGATCGTGACCGCGAAGGCTCCCTTCCGGTCGTGGACGACGGGCGAGATCGAGAGCGCCTTCCCCGGCTGTTTCTTCTCCGCCTTGGCGAGGATGTCAAGGAGCGTCTGCGACGAGAGAGCCATGAGGGTGTGCTGCCGGGAGGAGCGAGAGACGTGCTCGACGTCCTTCCAGACCTCGACTTCCGGAGTCCATTTGTCGGCCTCCGGGCTCCCGCTAAGCTCCTGGAGGACGTTGTGCTCGGGATCGGTGCCGAGACCCCTCCCGGCCGTGTAAACGCTCAGGCTCAGCTTGCCCTTGTCGTCGAACTCGAACTTGGCCGAGATGGCCGTGCCGTGCGACTTCTCGGCCTCGCGGATGCCGTCCTCGAGCGTGTGCTTGCTCTTCGAAAGAGCGCCGAGGAGCTTCTTGTCGGGCTCGCCGGCGCGCACACCGTGGATCGACAGCCCGGCGACGAGGAGCGTGCCCAGCGCCGCGACGATCGTGTTCGTCTTCATGAGTGGCCTCCATGGACGGGGATTGGTCGGTTGACGGAGAAGAACGCGCGGGATCCTACGACGAGCCGGCAAGCACCTCACCTGAAGACTTCCTTACTTTTTTGTAAGGATCGGCGACGGACGGACCGCTGTTAGACTCTGCGCCCGACGAGCGCTCTCGCAAGAAGGCAACGAACGCCTGGAGCATGGGGGGACAGAACCCTCCCGCGCGACGGTGAGCGACGACGCGGGCACGGCCAAGGCCCCCGTGCCGGCGGCGGGCCCTGCCGATACGTCGCCGCAGCCTCCCGCGGCACCGCTCGCTCCGGGCGTCCAGGGCGAGACGGTTCCGGGAGCCGGGGGGCAAGCGACCCTCCCCTGCACTCTCCGCGAGCTCCTCCTGTATTCCTGAAGCTCGGGACGACCGGATTCGGCGGCCCGATCGCGCTCGCGGGCTACATGCAGCGCGACCTCGTCGAGCGGAGGCGCTGGATCTCGCGCGAGGACTACAAGGACGGGCTCGCGCTCGCGCAGCTGGCGCCGGGCCGCTCGCGGCGCAGCTCGCGATGTATCTCGGGTGGGTCCACTCGGGTGTCCTTAGACGATGCACGCGGTCGGTGCCGGCCGCACCAGCGATCGAAACAAACTGTAGTTGACGAATGCGCGGCTACGGTCGCTTGACCGGCACCGAGGGAGCGAGCGCCGGCGGCCGACGATGCCGCCGGCGCTCGGGGAGAGTCTTTCAACGTGCGTGGCTAGTCGTCGTCGTCGTCCTTGCCGCCCTCGTGCTTCTCGCCGCGCTCGTCGTGGCCCTTCTTGGCGCCCTCGTGCTTCTCGCCGCCCTTGCCGTGGTCGTCGTCGTCATCGTCATCGTCGTCGCCATCCTCGTCCTTGGGTCGCGTGCCGAGAGTGACCTGGACGGTCTTCTTCCAGCCGTCGCGGTCGACCGTGAGCGTGAGCTTCTCGCCGGGAGCGCGCTTCGCGAGGGCAGCCACGAGCTCCTGTGGGCTGGAGACGCTCGCGTCGCCGACCTTCACGATCCTGTCCCCGGGCTTGAGCTCGGCCTTCGCCGCGGCCGTGTTCGCGATGATCCCCGCGACGATCGCGCCTTCGCCTTTCTGCGAAAGCTGGATCCCGAGGAACGGACGCCCGGCGGGCGCTTGCGGCTTCGGGGCCGCCGTCGGCGCGGCGGCGTTCTTCCACGCGACGCCGGCCGCGTCCACGAGGATGCAGGCCGGCGCGCCGTCTCGCGCCGTGCCGCTCACTTCGTAGACGGTGGTCTTCTGGTAGGCGAGCTTCTCGCCGCTCTTGAACAGCTTGGCCGCGCACGCGCGAACCGCATCCGGCACCGACTCGGGGGACAACGTCTCCCGCTCGCCGGCGATGGCGAGGCTTGTCAAGAGCAACGCCGCGAACGACGAGACGATCAAGCTCCTCGATTGCATGGGTCTCCTCCGTTGGGCCTCGCGGAGTCACACGAGCTACGTCACGGTGAACGTGCCCGGACTCCGTCCCACGCGAAAGACGATCGCGTGCAGCTCCTGGAGCTGCTACCGTAATACGAGTCACGCACGATGCCGTGTTGGGTCCTGTCTCCAGACCGCCTCATCCCGTTGAGCCGAGGGACCGTCCGCCCTGCGTGGGAGCCTTGTCTACGCCCATGGAGTAACACAGATTGCAAATCGATGACTCTTTCGCGCTTGGTGATCCATGTAGCTCATGTTACCTTTCAGTCATGGCCGAGACGGCTCGCTGGATCCTCCTCGTGATCGGGCTCCCCGGAGGAGCAACCTCCCGGGCTCGCGTCGCCACCTGGCGGAAGCTCAAGCGGTCGGGAGCGCTCGCGCTGAAGGACTCGGTCTACCTGCTCCCGGCGACCGACGACGCGACGGAGACCGCGAACTGGCTCGCGGGCGAGATCCGCGCCGTCGGAGGCGACGCCTCGATCGCGCGGGTCACGTCGATCTCGGGCCTCGACGATGCGGCGATCGTGGAGCAGCTCAACGCGCTCCGCGACTCCGACTACGCCGAGATCGAGGCGGACATCGCGCCGTTCCTGAAGCGCGCCGCGAAGGGCGACGAGGACGCGCGCGCGCGGCTCCGCTCGGCGCTCCGGCGGGCAGCCCACCGCCTGGACGAGCTCTCTCGCATCGACTTCTTCAAGTCCGCGAAGGGACCGCGCGTCCGCGAGCTCTGCGAGCAAGCCCGGCGGGTCCTCGAAGACGCTGGCGCCACGGGCGCTCTCCCCGAACCGCGAGAAGTCCTCGACCGGACGCCGTACCAGGGACGCGTGTGGGCGACGCGCGCTCGACCGAAGATCGACCGCCTCGCGAGCGCGTGGCTCATCCGTCACTTCATCGACCCGGCGGCCCGGTTCGCGTTCGTGGGAGAGGGCGAGAAGCCGGGCAAGGGCACGCTCACCTTCGACACGTTCGGCGGCGACTTCACGCACGAGGGCGACGACTGCACCTTCGAGGTGCTCGTCAGGCGCTTCGGCCTCGAGGACCCCGGGCTCCGCGCGCTTGCCGACGTCGTCCACGACGCCGACCTCGGAGACGACAAGTTCGGCCGGCAGGAGCACGTCGGGCTCAACGCCATCGTGAGCGGGCTCGTCGCCAACATCCGCGACGACCAGGCGCTCGTGATCGCCGCGTTCCCCGTGTTCGCCGCGCTCGAGACGGCGTTCGCCGCGGACGCCCGACGGCCTTCCAGGGAGAAGCGGCCGGCCCGGCGCGCTTCACGTGCTCCCCGTCGCCGAAACAAGAAAGTGGGATAGGACCATGCGCTGGATCACTCGCGAGCGAGTCAAGGTCGACAGGGTCGCGTGCCCCTGGCTCATCAAGAGGTTCATCGACAAGGAAGCGGAGTTCTTCTTCGTGCCGGCCGACAAGGTCGAGACCGAGGCGAAACGGCTCGGGGCGACGCCCTTCGACGTCAAGGGCTGCGAGCTCGGCCACAAGGGTCTCGAGTGCAGCTTCGAGACGATCATGAAGAAGTACGGGCTCGACCGCGACCCGGCCATGAAGCTCCTCGGAAAGATCGTCAACGGAGCCGACACCTCGAACGAGCTCTGGCACCAGCCCGAGGGGCCCGGCCTCGAGGCGATCGCCGAGGGATTCCGGCACCTCGGCTTCGCGAACGACCACGAGATCAACGCGGCGGAGTGGATCGTCTACGACGCGCTCTACGCTTACTGCCAGGAGATGGTCAAGAAGGGCAAACCGAACGGCGCCTTCGTCGAGAAGGTCGCCACGGGCTGAGACTCTCACTTCGATGATCGTTCGCCGGCGGTGAGGCACGCGCGTGCCTCGGGGACGCCGGCAGGGCCCTTCGACGGGCTCAGGACAGGGATGCCGCCGACTCGCGTCGGCGAGCCAGACGGATCGGAAGGACTTCCATGCGGTCGAAATCCAGGGCTTTCCTCGCGGCGATCGGGCCCACGTCGTTTCTCCTCGCCTGCGCGCTCGGCGCGAGCGCGGGCGAGCCGGACGAGACGGCGGCGTCGCTCCCGCTCAAGAAGGTGACCGACGTGCCGCTCGAGGGCCGCGCGACGCGGCTCGACTACCAGAGCCTCGACGAGAAGACTCACCTCCTGTTCGTCGCTCATCTGGGCGACGGCATCGTCCACGTCTACAACGTCGAGACCGGGAAGGTCGTCGCCGACATTCCCGATGTGGCCCAGGTCCACGGCGTCCTCGTGGTCCCGGAGCTCGGACGTTGCTATGCGTCGGCGACCGGGACGAACGAGGTCGTCTCGATCGACGAGAAGACGCTCAAGGTCACCGACCGGATCCCGGGCGGCGTTTACCCGGACGGCATGGCCTACGACCCGGACACGAAGAAGCTCTACGTCTCCGACGAGAGCGGCGCGACCGAGACCGTGATCGACACGACCACGCAGAAGCGCGTCGCGACGATCGAGCTCGGCGGCGAGGTCGGGAACTCGCAGTACGACGCCGCCTCGAAGCACATCTTCGTGAACGTGCAGTCGACGAACGAGCTCGTCGAGATCGATCCAAAGACGGACAAGATCGTGTCCCGCACGAAGCTCGAGGGCGCGGAGGCGAACCACGGCCTGCTCATCGACTCGGAGCGGCGGCTCGCCTTCGCGGCGTGCGAGGGAAACGCGAAGCTCCTCGCGATCGACATGACCACCATGAAGGTCATCTCCACGTTCTCGGTCGGCAAGGGCGTCGACGTGCTCGCCTTCGACCCGGGCCTTCGCCGGCTCTATGCAGCGAGCGAGAGCGGGATCGTCTCGGTCTTCGAGGTCGGCACGAAGGCCGGCCCGCGCGAGAAGACGGTCAAGAAGATCGCCGAGGCGTTCCTGGCGAACAACGCTCACACGGTCGCGGTCGACCCGACGACGCACAAGGTCTTCTTCCCTCTCAAGAACGTCGGCGGGAAGCCGGTCCTGCGCGTCCTCGAGGTCGCGGGCGACAAGACGCCGGCCGAGCGGGCGGGCGATGCGACGGTCCTGAGCTTCGACGGCGACGAGGTCGGGAAGACGCCCGCCGGCTTCACGACGGCGCTCACCGGAGGCGGCGGCGCGGTCGCCTGGTCCGTCAAGGAAGACCCGACGGCGCCGAGCGGCTCGCACGTCCTCGCCCAGACGAGCGCGGACGACACCGACTACCGCTTCCCGCTCTGCGTCTACGACAAGCTCACGGCGAAGGACGTCTCGGTCTCCGTCCGGTTCAAGCCGGTCGAGGGGAAGGTGGACCAGGCCGCCGGGATCGTCGTCCGTTACCAGGACAAGGACAACTACTACGTCACGAGAGCGAACGCGCTCGAGGACAACGTCCGCCTCTACCACGTCGTGAAGGGAAGCCGGAAGCAGTTCGCCGGCGTGAACGCGAAGGTCGAGTCGGGGAAGTGGCACGCGCTCAAGCTCGTCGCGAGCGGGACTCACTTCCAGGTGCACATGGACGGCAAGCTCCTGTTCGAGGCCGACGACGAGACGTTCAAGGACGCCGGCAAGGTCGGTCTCTGGACCAAGGCGGACAGCGTCACTCACTTCGACGACCTGACGATCGAGGCGAAGGCGGCGGCCAGGGGCGGCGACGAGCCCGGGGAGTCGGACGACGCGCAGGAGGTCCAGCAGAGGCTGGACGAGCTCCAGGCCTCCGCGGTCCAGGCGATCGGCAAGAAGAACTACGAGAAGGCGGCCAAGCTCCTCGAGTCCGCGCTCCAGCTCGCGGCGAAGCTGCCGGCCGAGACGCGGGACGCGCAGGCGCAGCTCGCTCACTACAACCTCGCGTGCGCGCTCTCGCTGGACGGCAAGAAGGCGCCCGCGGTCGAGCACTTCGCGCGCTCGGTCGAGCTCGGCTTCCACGACTGGGAGCACATCGATCAGGACACGGACCTCGACAACGTCCGCGACGAGCCCGGCTTCAAGCAGGCGATCGAGAAGGCGAAGGCGGGCAAGAAGGCGCCCCCGAAGAAGGACGAGCCCGGCCGGAACGAGCCGTTCTGAGCTCCGCGGTCTCAGGGCTCCTGGCAGGTCGCGAGGAGCCCGAGCCGCTCGTCTCCCTGGAAGGAGCCATGGACTTAGCGGGCTTGCTCGGATCGTCCCTCGGGTCGCTCTCGAGGAACAAGCTGCGAAGCTTGCTCACGGTCTTCGGCATCACGATCGGGATCGCCGCGGTGATCTGCGTCGTGGCCATCGGCAACGCCGGCCAGGCGCGCGTCGAGAAGGCCCTCGGCAACCTCGGCGACAACTTCGTCTGGATCGAGGCGGGCGGCCGCGCGGTGAACGGCGTGAGCACCGGCCCCCGTGGCGAGAAGACGCTCACGATCGGGGACGCCATCGCGATCAGGGCCCAGGTCCCGCTCGTAAAGAGCGTGTCTCCCAACGTCGACGCCTCGGTCCAGATCGTCCACGGGAATCGGAATTGGTTCGCGACCTACCGGGGAGTGGCGCCGGATTACTTCGACATCAAGAGCTGGGTGATCGATCAAGGCGCGTTCTTCTCCCAGGAAGACGTCGAGCGAGCCGCCTGCGTCTGCGTCCTCGGCCACACCGTGCGCGACCAGCTCTTCGGCCTCGAGGATCCGATCGGAAGGGTCGTCCGCGTCAAGGACATGCCGTGCAAGGTGGTCGCCACGCTGAAGCCGAAGGGTCTGTCGCTCTCGGGGCAAGACCAGGACGACACGATCATCCTCCCGTACACGACGGCCATGAAGCGGCTCATGGGCGTCACGTGGCTCGACGACATCCTCTGCTCGGCCGTCTCCCAGGACACCGTGAAGCTGGCCGGGAAACAGGTCGGAGCGCTCCTGCGAGAGCGGCACCACCTCCGCCCCGAGGAGGGAGACGACTTCAACATCCGCCATCCGGAAGACGTGATCCAGGCGCAGCTCGAGGCGAGCCGCACGCTCACGCTCCTCCTCGTCGCGATCGCCTCGATCTCCCTCATCGTGGGCGGCATCGGGATCATGAACGTCATGCTCGTCTCGGTGACGGAGCGCACGCGCGAGATCGGCGTGCGCGTGGCGGTCGGCGCGACGGAGGAGGCGATCCAGCTCCAGTTCCTGGGCGAGTCGGTCGTGCTCAGCCTCGTCGGCGGAGCCGCGGGAGTCCTCCTCGGCGTCTCGGGGTCGCTCCTCCTCGGGAGCGCGTTCGGCTGGCCCATGGACGTGTCGGCCGACGCGGTCATGCTCGCGGTGGTCTTCTCGGTCGCCGTCGGCGTCTTCTTCGGTTACTACCCGGCTCGCAAGGCATCGCGGCTCAATCCGATCGAGGCGCTCCGCTATGAGTGAGGTGACCATGAGGGTCCCGCGAGGCGTGCGGCCGAATCGAGGCAGGCCCTGGCGCATCCTTCTCGGCATGTGCGTCGCAGCGGCCGCCGTCGCGGGGACCGTCGCCGTCGTCTCGCACCGCGGGGAGGAGCTCCGCCACTTCCTCGGGACGCTCGAGCAAGCCCTGGCCGACCTCGAGAGCGCGGAGGCCAACGTCCTGGCCGCCCTAGCGAACCTCAAGCGCGCGAACGCCACGCAGGTGCAGACGAACGCCAGTTACGAGCGCACGACGAGCCTGGCGGCGAAGAACCTCGTCGCGCAGAACGATCTCGACCTCGCGAAAGCGAACCTCGACGTGGCCAGCGCCACGGTGGATGCCGCGGCCGCGATGGTCAAGCAGGCGAAGGCCCAGGTGAGCCAGAAGAACGCCGCGGTCGCCGTGGCACGCACCAACCTCGAGTACACCGTGATCCGATCTCCGATCGAGGGGATCGTCGTCGCGCGCAACGTCGACGTGGGCCAGACCGTCGCCGCCTCGCTCCAGGCGCCGACGATCTTCACGATCGCGCAGGACCTCACGAAGATGCTCGTCTACGCGAAGGTGGACGAGTCGGATGTGGGCCGGATCCACTCGCGCCAGGCCGTGACGTTCAAGGTGGACGCCTTCCCGAAAGACCAGTTCCGCGGCACGGTGCGCGAGATCCGCATGAACCCGACGACGACGCAGAACGTCGTCACCTACGACACGGTGATCGAGTTCAACAACCCCGAGCGCAAGCTGTTCCCGGGGATGACGGCTTACGTGACGATCCCGGTTGCCACGGCCGAGAGGGTCGTCAAGGTCCCGAACGCAGCGCTTCGCTACAAGCCGCCCATGCCCGCCGACGCCGTGCGGGCCCTCTACGCGCGGCACGGGATCGACGACAAGGGCGCCGAACCCGCTCCCGCAGCGAGCGACGGCGTCGTTCCAGGCGCCGACGCCGGGAGCACCGCGCGAGGCGAGAGCGCGGTCGTCTGGAAGCTCCTCGCGGACGGAAGCGTCCAGCCGGTCAAGATCGAGCTCGGAGTCACGGATCACACGTTCACCGAGGTCAGCGCCGTCGTCGTCGGCGCGCTCAAGCCGGGAGACGAGGTCGTCACGAGCTCCGTCATGTCCAGGACGCTACCCCCGGGCGCTCAAGGGATCCGCCGGTGAAGCCCGGGCGAGAGAGTGCCGTCATCCGCGTCGAGGAGTTGCACAAGTCTTACGAGCTCGGCGAGACCCGCGTGCACGCGCTCCGCGGCGTGAGCCTTTCGGTCGAGCCCGGAGAGCTCGTCGCGATCATGGGCGCGAGCGGCAGCGGGAAGTCCACCCTCATGAACATACTCGGCTGCCTCGATCGGCCGAGCTCGGGGCGCTACCTGCTCGACGGGATCGACGTGGCCGGCCTCGAGAAGCGAGAGCTCGCCGCGATCCGGAACACCAGGGTCGGGTTCGTCTTCCAGGGGTTCAACCTCCTGCCGCGCACGACGGCCCTCGAGAACGTCCGGCTCCCGACGCTCTACGCCTCCATGGACAAGTGGGAGCGCACGGAACGCGCCCACGATGCGCTCGGTCTCGTGGGGCTCGCGGACCGTGCCGAGCACTATCCCTCCCAGCTCTCGGGCGGCCAGCAGCAACGTGTCGCGATCGCGCGGGCGCTCGTGAATCGACCGGCGATCCTCCTCGCGG
>JACQDU010000143.1 GCA_016200955.1 bacterium | reverse complement strand
GACCTGGGCGTCGAGAAGGAGTCCTCCGAGATCTTCTCCAAGATCTGCAAGCTGTTCGACGAGCTCAAGGACTACGAGCGCTACGCCGACTTCCTCATGAAGAACAACCGGCAGGACGCCGCGGCCGAGGTCTACCGCAAGGCCGGGAACCTCCCGCGCGCCGCCGAGCTCCTCCGGGAGGGACGCCACTGGGACGCCGCGGGCCGCATCCAGGAGGAGATGGGCGATCACCACGGCGCTCTCATCAGCTTCGCGCAAGGCCGGCAGGAGCGCGGCGAGGTCGACAAGGCCGCCGAGCTCTTCCTCGAAGCCGGCGAGACGCTCATGGCCGCCGAGAACTACGAGAAGGTCGGCAAGATCGACAAGGCCGCCGAGATCTACGAGAGGCAGAAGGACCCGCAACGGGCGGCCGACCTCTACGCGAAGGCCGGGAACTACAAGAAGGCCGGCGCCCTCTACGAGGCCGGCGGGCAGTGGGACGCCGCCGTCTTCTGCTACGAGCAGCAGGGCGACGGCGCGAGGATCGGCGCCTGCTGGGAGCACGCCGGCAAGCCCTTCGCGGCCGGCGTCGCCTACTTCACCGCGCACAAGGTCAACGAGGCGATCTCGGCCCTCGAGAAGGTCCCGAAGGAGAGCGAGGACCGGAAGGAAGCCGTGCGGCTCCTCGGGATCCTCCTCCACGAGGCGCGCCGCGACAAGGAGGCCATGCCCTACTTCGACGAGGGATTCGGCCGGAAGATCGAGAAGGACGACGTGGAGGCCTTCTACTACTGCGCGCAGACGCTCGAGCACATGGCTGATCAGCAGGCGAAGGCGATCTCCGCTTACCAGACGATCCAGAAGCTGCGGCCGGGATACCGGGACACCGATCGGCGGCTCGAGGCGCTCAGGGCGGGGAAGCCTCTCCCGAAGACGTCGATCTACGCCGACGGGCAGGACGATCCGGGGTCGCTTTTCCACACGTCGCGGTTCGCCGCTCACGGGAAGCCGAGGCCGCCGGCGGCGCCGAAGGAGATCTGACCGCGGCACCGTTGCAGCGACGCGATGCTCCCGTTAAGCTTCGGCGCGAAGGGGAGGACTCTCACAGATGATGACGTTGTTGACGAGAGACCGACGTCTCGTCCTCGCGCTCGCGCTCGCTTGCTGCGTGGGCATGGTCGGCTGCAAGAGCAAGAACAAGAAGCCCGATGACGGCGGCGGCGAGCAGCCGGCCGAGCAGGGCGACGAGCGGGCCAAGAAGGCCGACGACGAGAAGAAGGCGCAGGAGTCCTACGACGCCGCGCTCAAGGCGGAGGCCGCGGGCGACTACGTGAAGGCGCGCGACCTCTACGTGACCGCGAACACGTGCGTGAAGGGCTACAAGGACGTGGAGGCTCGCCTCCAGGGGCTCTCCGAGGTGATCCAGGCGAAGACCGACCTCGACCAGGCCAGCATGGCCGAGAACCCGAAGAAGGCCGAGCTCCAGGTCAAGTACGCCGAGGCCCTCCGCAAGCGCGACGACCTCGATGCGGCCGCGGCCTCCCTCCAGAAGGCGATCGAGCTCAACCCCGAGCTCGCGCTCGCTCACACGCAGCTCGCTTCCGTCTACTTCGAGTCCGGCGACCTCCTGGGCTGCCTCGACCGCGCGCAGAAGGCCTCCGAGGCGGACAAGACGTCGGCCGAGGCCTACTACCACATGGCCTTCTTCAACCGCTGCGCCCAGGTCGAGGGGAAGGCCCAGCCCGACAAGGCGCTCGATTACGCGAAGAAGGCCGTCGAGCTCTCGGGCGGGAACGACTACAAGATGCGCGAGCTCCTCGCGACGCTCCTGCGCGACGCGGGCCAGCTCGACGATGCCGTGAAGGAGCTCAAGGAAGCCATCCGCGTCTCGTCCTCGCTCCCGCGGCTCCAGAAGAAGCTCGACGACTGGGCTCCTCAGCCCAAGGACGCTCCGCCGGACAAGCCCGCGGAGATGCCGCCCGAGAAGCCCAAGGAGATGCCCCCCGAGACTCCTCCGGAGAAGCCGGCGGAGCCCAGGGAAGGCGGGATGTAGCCGCTCCCGGAATCCGGGGAGCGACGGAGGAGGCGCGGAGGAGACCTTCGCGCCTCTTTCTTTCCTTGCGTTCTTCCTTCGGCGCCGGGCCCGTCCGCTCCGCATGAGAACATGCCGGCCTCGTCGAACGACGGGAGGCGGAGCGCGCCGTGATCCAGGACTTCCCCGCATCGGAGCGCCCGAGCGGCGCGATCGTCGGGCGAGAGCTCCTCGCGTTCGCGGCCTCGTGCCTCCTCCACCCGCTCGGGTGGCCGCGACGCGAGAGCCGGAGGACGCCTCGTCGCCGCGAGCAGAGGACGATCGTCCTCGTGCCGGGCTACCTCTCGAACCGGTCGTCGCTCCTTCCGCTCGGAGCTTACCTGCGCGCGCGGGGCGCGCCGCCGCTCCTCTCTTACGACTACCGGACGAGCGGCGGGATCGAGCGCGCCGCGATCGGTCTCCGCGAGTTCCTCAGGCGCCACGTGCGAGGAGGACGCATCGACCTCGTCGGCCACAGCCTGGGCGGCCTCGTCGCGCGGCTCTACCTCCAGGAGCTCGGGGGAGCGCGCCGCGTGGATCGCTGCGTGACTCTCGGGACGCCTCACCACGGCACCTACAACGCCTACTGGCTCACCTCGCGCGTCGCGCGGGAGCTGCGCCCCGACTCGCCGCTCATCGCGCGGCTCGAAGCCTCGCGTGGCGGCGCCGCGGGGGTCCGGTTCACGTCGATCGTCGCGGGCTCGGACAACATCGTGATCCCGCGCATCTTCGCGGCCGGGCACGACGACCTCGTCCGGGTGCCTCACCTCGGGCACCTCGGGCTCCTCTTCTCGCCGACCGTCTTCCGGGCCGTCGCCGAGCGCTTGCTCAACTGAGAACGGGTCAGAAGTTGATCGAGACCCCTCCGCCGAAGTTGATCCCGTAAGTCGCCACGTCCCGCACGTGCCGCGGGAGGTCGCCGTCGTAGAGCCGGATGTAGCTCCCGAAGTCCACGATGACGAACTTGAAGACGATGGCCTGCACGCCGACCGCGGCCCTCACGTCGTTTCCCTGGATCTTCGTGCCCGCGTACTCGAGCCCGTCGAAGTAGCCGTAGACCCGGAGCACGATGAGGTCGTCGGCCCACGGGACGACGCTCGCTCCCAGGCGGTATCCGATCGCCCACTTGCCCGACGAGAAGGCGACCTCGCTCACGTTCAGGTGCACGGCGAGCCGGTCGTCGAGGAGCGAGAGCGCCGCCGCGCCGCCGAGCTGGAGCTCGTTGTGCTTCTCGAGGAGGGCCGAACCGGAGTTCACGTGGATCGTCGCGTAAGGACCGAGCGTGATCGGCCCGAGCTTGAACCCGGCCTTCCCCGAGAGCTCCGCGTCGCCGACCCCGTTCGCGCTCACCCGGCGGGAGGAGAAGCCGCGGATGTCGTGCTTGTCCACGCGGAACTCGACGGGCAAGCGGAAGCCCACGTCGACGATCGAGAGAGCGGACGCTCCCAGGATGAGCTCGGCCGCGTAGACGTCCACCGAGTGCGCGATCGCGTCCGACTCGACGTTCAAGCTGTCGTGCTCGAAGCGGAGGAGCCCGCGGACGGCGAGCTTCTCGGGGACGCGCGCATCGATCATGTCGCGCATGCCCGCGAGCCCTCGCGACGAGGGGAAGTTGATCGCGGCCTGGGCGTCGCCCGCGCTCTTCTGATCCTCGGCGCGCGCGGCTCCCGCGAGAAGGAAGACGAGCGCGGCTCCAACGAATCTTCTTCGCACGTTCAGCCTCCCTCGGGGATGTCTCAGGAGGTCGCCCCGGAAACAGGATCTCATGCGGAGACGACGATTCGATGAGCGAACCGGAACCGGGGACTGACGCGAGACCGGGGCGGGCCTTACTTCTTGGCCGGCGCCTCGTGGTGCTTCTGCGCCTCGAGCAGGAAGTTGACGATGAGGTTGTGGAGCGCCTTGCCGTCGTCGGTGCCCACGGTGTGGCCGAAGTGGCTGAGGGTGTGGAGCACGCGGCCTCCCTTGCCCGCCGCCCACTCGCCGCTGCCGCGGGTCCCGCCGCCCGAGGGAGGAGCGCTCCGCTTCCCGAAGCGGAAGGTCACGGCGACGACGGGGAAGCCGCCGTCGAGCTGGGCGAGCTCCTCGCTCTCGAGGAGCGAGACGACGTTCGACGTGTCGTGGATCTCGATCGTCGGGCTCTCGTCGTCCACGAGCCAGCGGTGCTCGAGCTTCTTCGCCGGGCTCACGGGAGGAGGCGGAGGGCGCGTGCCGGTCTTGCCGTCGGGCTTGGGCGGCGCGGGAGCGCCCGGGTTGCCCTTCGTGCCCGGCTCCGGCTCGGCCTTGGGCGGCGCGGGCGCCGGGTCGTCGGCGTGCTGGGGCTCGAGGTTCTCCTCCTGCGGCGCCGGCGGCTTCGGGTCTTTCTGCCAGACTCCTCGCATGAGCGGGTGGCTCGTGTTCCCGCGAGACGGCGTGAGCTTGACGAACGTGCCCACGCAGAAGCCCGACCCGTCGGGCATCCTCCTCCGGATCAGGTTCGGCTTTCCGCCGCTCCCGGAGTTGATCATCTCGGGCCAGCAGGCTCCCGTGATCTCGACGAGGCCCCAGTCCTCGGTGTAGAGGAAGCCGCCCTCGTTCTCGACCCACGCCTTGATCCGGTCCACGGCGGGCTTCTTGAGCCGGAACGAGACCTTGTTGTGGACCGTGCAGCCCTCGCAGGGACCGTTGAGCCGGTTCTTGCGCTCGGCCTTGCCGGGATGGCACTTCGGGCAGATGCAGAACTCCGAGATCTGATGGCAGTTCACGAGGAGGGCGACGCAGTCCTTGAGGAACTTGTCCGGGTTCTCCTCGAAGCGCTGACGCGAGACGACCGTGTGCGGGACCTCGCACTGCTTGAGCACGGCCTGGATGTCGTCGAAGTCCATGTCGCCCTGGATCGTGGTGTCCTGGCTCGAGAACTCGTCGCGCGCCGCGAGGACGATCACGTTGCCCGGAGGGAGCGTCTCGACGACCTTCTTGAGCTCGCGGTCGCGCGGCTTCGATCCGGTCTGCCCCGACGAGTCGTCTTCCTTCCGCGGGGGGACGCCGGTCGCGCGCTGGTTCTTCCACCAGCCTTCCCAGTTCGCGCTGTCGCCCTTGTCCTCGCCCACGAGGGCGACGAGGGCCTGGAGGACGCGGCGCTTCAGGTCCTGGTCGCCCTTCTCCTCCCTCTTGAGCGCCGCGACGAGCGCGTCCATGGAGTCCACGCAGCGCATGAGAGCGAGCTGGTCCGTCGCCATGAGCTGGATGTCGTACTTCCCCTTCTCGAGGACGAGCCCGAGCGGGATCGCGACGACCTCGTAGGAGTTGTTCTGCAAGCTGAAGATGAGGTCCCGCGAGAGGCTCGACTTTCCCTCGTTCTGCTTCGAGACGATCTGCTTCCCGAGCTCCTCGAGCCCGGCCCGGTCGCGGAAGCCGGCGGCGGCGCCGACGAGCTGCCAGTAGAACGAGCCCTCGGACTTCGCGATCGCGCCCAGGATCACGTTGAGCGACTCGACTCCGCCCGTCTCGATGAGCTCGTCGCAGGCCTTCTCGACGGCGGCCGCGTCCTTGGCGGCGATGGCGTCCTTGAGCGCCTTCTCGCCCTTTCCCTTGTCCCCCGCGAGGGCGCTGCCCGACGCGAGCGCCGCTGCGAGACAGGCGACCGCAACGATCGAGACCGAGAACCTCGTCGCTCTCATGCCGTCCGTCCTCTTCCACGCTCCCGGGAGACGAAGCTCCGGTGGCCGGGAGCGCCCGCGCAAGAGTTTATCCCGAGGAGAGGCCGTTTCGTGCTGCTCTCCCGCGCCGGCGGCGGGTTCTCCTCTAAGTGACACTTCCGTGAAAGTGCGCCTAACGCGAGAAGGCCAGGACGATGAGGGCCACGGCGATCACCGCGAGCGCGACGACGCCGGCGGCGAGGAGGGCCACTCTCGTGGAATCGCCCGGAGCGGGCCCGGCGTCGGCGCCCTCCCGCGACGCCGCCTTCGCGCGAGCGCCCGACGGCGCGGTGGACTTGCCCGTGAAGCTCGGCGGCTTCCCCGCCTCGAGCTTGACCTCCGCGATCGCGACGAGGTCCAAGACGAGCACGTCGGTCGTCGGGTAGCGGCCCTCGGCCGTCTTCGCGAGGAGCTTCTCGACGACGAGCACCGTCGCCGGGCTCACCGCCGGGTTCTTCGAGACGAGAGGAGGAGGCGGCGTCTTCGAGATCGCCCCGAGCACGGCCATCGGCCGCTCGCCTTTCCACGGGACCTCGCCCGCGAGCACCTCGTAGAGGGTCACGCCGAGGCTGAACATGTCGGTGCCCGCGTTGTAGACCTGCTCGCCGCGCGCCTGCTCGGGCGCCATGTAGTGCGGCGTCCCCACGAGCGTCCCCATGCCCGTGAGGTCCGCTTCCCTCTCGCTTTTCTCCTCCGAGGCTTTCACGAGGCCGAGGCCCACGAGCTTCACGAGCCCGCCGGCTCCGACGAGGACGTGGTCGGGCTTGATGTTCCGGTGCACGAGCTTGTTCTTCTCGAGGTGAGCGAGCCCGCGAGCGACCTGGGTCGCGATCCTGAGAGCGTCGGGCTCGCTCATGCGCCCGCCTTGCTCCGCCGCCAGCGCGCGGAGCGTCTTCCCCTCGAAGTACTCCATGGCGAGGTAGAGCGTCCCCACGTCCTCGCCGGCGTCGAGGACCGTCACGACGTTCTCGTGCACGAGAGAGAACAGCGAGCGCGCCTCGCGCAGGAAGCGCTTGCCCGCGTTCGGGGACTTCGCCGTGACCTCGGGCGGAAGGATCTTGAGCGCGACGTTCTTTCCCTGAGGCGAGACGGCCAGGAAGACCCTGCTCTTGTCGTCGCCGAGCTTGCTCTCGATCTTGTATCCCGCGATCTTGTTGCCGACCGTCACGTTCCTGGGCAGGGGCATTCTCTCCTCGGCTCGCACGAAGTTAGTCTATGCGGGCGCCGCCTTCCACCGTCCGCCCGCCGCATCGAGAGGCGGAGTCGCTCCCCCGAAGCGACCGACGGAAGGACCCGGCACGGGGCCCGGACGGATCCGGACGGTGTTCATCTCGCAGAATCGGGCCGTCTTCATTAGACTGGCGGTCCTTTTTTCGAGTGGGAACTGTGGGGATTCCGGGATGAGCGCAGCCGCGGCTCCGGTCGCAGATCCGTGGGGCTGGCTTCTCGGGAGGACCGCCTCGGGAGCGTGGCGCCACGCGCCCTTCCGCGCGCTCGATCCCGGGCAAGGGCAGGACCCGTCGCTCGAGCCTCGCGTCGAGGTCGTGCGGCGGCTCATCGCGTACCCGTCGCGGACGTTCGCGGCCGTGATCGCGGCGATCGCGGCGTCGGACCGCGACCGGAAGCACCCGATCCAGTGGGTCTGCCACCGGAGCACGGGAGAAGCGCCGGCGCGGCCTTACTGGCTCACGTTCCTGAGAGCCAAGGAAGCGAAGGGGCGCCGCTTCTACGTCGGGCTCGAGCTGTTCGACCGGGAGAGGCTCGGCCTCTGGTTCTTCTCCGGCTTCCTGGAGAAGGCGGTGCCGCGGCAAGCGTGGGCGCCCTTCCCCGAGCAGCCGCGCGTCTCGCTCCCGCGCTTCGAGGTCGGCGACGAGGCCATGCTCGGGCACGCCTTCGAGCAGTGGATCCCGCTCGCCTTCCACGACGCGCTCCTCTCTTTCGAGCTCGCGGACCAGGCGACCGCCGCCGACGAGGGAGTGAGGCCGCGCGCCGATCCCTTGAACCAGCCCATGCCGCCGCCGTCGCAAGGAATCCGCACGGGAGCGATCGTCGACCAGAGCCTCGTCCTCGACTCGATCCCTCACCCGGCGCCGGCCGTGCCGCAGCCCTCGCGGGCCGCGCGGCCGAGCGAGGGCTACGCGATCGCGCAGGAGCCGGCCGAGCCGCCGCCGGACCTGCGCACCGCGAAGGCGCGGATCGTGATCTGCGTCCAGGGGCGCGCTCCCACGATCACTCCGCTCGCTCGCGTGACGACCGTGCTCGGGAGAGACCCTCGCTGCGACCTCGTGATCGACGACAAGAGCGTCTCGTCCGAGCACGCGAGGATCACTTACCGGGACGGAACGCCGACCGTGGACGACATGGGCTCCAAGAACGGCACGCGCCTGGGGAGCGCCGTCCTGCGGAAGACCGAGCCTCCTCACGTGCTCGGAGACGAGGTCTTCCTCGGGCTCGGGAGGGTCGGCTGCGTCTTCGTGCGAGACGCGGAGGAGACGCTCCTCCCCGGGCAGCCGCGGCCGATCCGCCACCGCGCGAAGGTGGACGAGCTCGTCGCCCGCGGAAGGCTCTCGCGCGAAGCCGCCCAGAAGGCCTTCGAGGAGGCCCGCTCGCGCGGGATCACGCCGGGCGAGGTCCTCCTCCTGAACCGGACGTTCCCTCCCGAGGAGTGGACGGGCGCGCCGCCGCTCCCGCCGAAGCCTGGCTCGTGCGGGTGCGTCGTCCTCTTCTTCCTCTTGCTCCTCGCGGGGATCGCGAGCGCGACGCTCTCGGGTTGCCACTCCTT
>JACQDU010000194.1 GCA_016200955.1 bacterium | reverse complement strand
CACCGCGCCCGCTCGAACGACGGTCGCCTCGTGGCGCTCAAGCTTCTCTCCCACGATCGCGAAGATGCCCTGGCGCGCTTCGACCGTGAGGCGAGGCTTCTCGAGACGCTCGGGGAAGAAGATGGCTTCGTGCCTCTCCTCGACTCGGGGAGAGACGGCTCCGGCTCTCCCTTCGTCGTCATGCCTCTCCTCACCGGAGGGACGCTCGCGGATCGTCTCCGGAAAGGCGGAGCGCTCGAGGCAGCCGAGGTGTGCCGGCTCGGAGAGCGCCTCGCGCGCGCTCTCGGGAAAGCCCACGCGCTCGGGATCGTGCACCGGGACGTGAAGCCCGAGAACGTCCTCTTCGATGAGAGCGGCCGGGCCTTCGTGGGAGCGGTCCTCTACGAGTGCCTTGCGGGACAGCCTGCGTTCTCGGGGCTGTCGTTCCTCGATCGCATAGAGAAGGTCGCGTCGGGCGAGGCCGTCCCGCTCGAGCGCGTTCGACCCGAGACCCCTCCTGTGCTCGCGAGGATCGTCGCGCGCGCCCTTGACCGCGACCCAGCCCTGCGTTTCGCGGACGGGGAGGCTCTCGCGCGGGCCGTGGGCGAGTGCGTTCACGAGAGCGGGAGAGCGCGCCGCGCGCGCGTTCCCTTGGTCGTTGCCTTGGGCGTCCTCGTGGCCGTGCTCGCGGCGTGGGTCCACTTCTCAGGATCGCTCCGACCGGCTGCGCCGTCCTCGATGTCGACGGAAGACGAGACGAGGAAGCGGAACGAGCGATGGGACGCTCTCGAATTGAGAGGCGAGCTCGAGACGGTGATTGCGGAGTGTACGCGTGCAATCGAACGCGACCCGATGGACGCACGGGCATGGCGGCAACGTGGGAGCGCTCGCCTCTATCGTCGCGATCTCGACGGTGCCATCGCGGACTGCTCGCGCGCGCTCGAGCTCGACCCGAAGTGCGCTATGACGCGGGCGATCCGTGGTGAGGCCCGCCTGGAGAAGGGCGATGTCGACGGCGCGGTCGCGGACGGCTCGCGCGCGATCGAGCTCGACCCGAAGAGCGCGGTGTCGTGGGCGAACCTCGGCTTGGCGCGCTTTAGGAGGGGCGACCTCGAAGGCGCGATCTCGGACTCCTCGCGCGCGCTCGAGCTCGACCCGAAGAACCCGCATGCATGGGCGATCAGCGGGCATGCTCGCCTGAAAAAGGAAGACCTCGAGGGATCGATCGGTGACTATTCGCGCGCGATCGTGCTCAACCCGAGAATGGCGCCGGCGTGGGGGAACCGTGCCTTCGCTCGCCTGAAGAAGGGAGATCTCGAGGAAGCAATCTCGGACTTCTCGCGCTCGCTCGAGCTCGACCCGAAGAGCACGGCGTGGTGGGGCCGCGGCTTGGCTCGCCAGAAGAGGGGCGACCTCGAGGGCGCGATCTCGGACTTCTCTCTCGCGCTCGAGCTCGACCCGACGAGCGCGACGGCCTGGGCGAACCGGGCCGTGGCTCGCGTCGAGAGAGGCGATCTCGAGGGTGCGATCTCGGACTTCTCTCGCGCCCTCGAGCTCGACCCGAGGTCGTCGACGGCCTGGGCGAACCGGGGCTTGGCTCGGCAGAAAAAGGGCGATCTCGCGGGCGCGAGGAGCGACCTCGAGCGCTTCCTCGAGCTGGCGCCGGACTCCCACGACGCGCCGGAGGTGCGGAAGAAGCTCGCGGAGATCGAGGGGCGTTGAGGGGGCGTGCACGCCGCTCTCCCTCTGGTCATCCTCGGCGCGTGCGGATCGGAGACTCCGGCTTCGAGCGCGCCTGACCCATTGTCGCGCGGCAAGGAGACGCTACTCTCATGACCATGTCGAGAGGAGCCGCGCTCCCCTTACTCGTCGCCGTCGCCGCCGTCGCGAGCGCCCTCGCGCTCCCTTTGCGAGCGAGAGGAGACGCCGAGGCCGAGCGCGACCTCGCGCTCGCGCGCGCGGCGGAGACGCGAGTCCAGGCGGCGATCGCGCGCGTGCGGGACGCGGTCGTGACGATCGGCGCCGAGGTCCGCGCTCCCAGGACCGACGAGACGAGCGAGCTCAAGCCGGTCGTCTCGGGCGGGTCGGGCGTCATCATCTCCCAGGACGGCTACGTCCTCACGAACGACCACGTGACGATCGGAGCGCCGCGCGTCCAGGTGGGCCTCCGGGACGGCCGGATGCTCGACGGGGTCGTCACGGGCCGCGACCGGACGGGCGACCTCGCGGTCGTGAAGGTCTCGGCGAGCGGCCTCCCGTGGGCGCCCCTCGGCGACTCGGGAAAGCTCAAGGAAGGACAGCTCGTCCTCGCTCTCGGGAACCCGTTCGCGCTCGCGAAGGAGGACCACGAGCCCTCCGCGACTCTCGGGATCGTCTCCGGGCTCCATAGATATCAAGGAGGAGAGAAGGTCTACGGCGACGCGATCCAGATCGACGCCGCGGTCAACCCCGGGAACTCGGGCGGCCCGCTCTTCGACCTCGACGGAAAGGTCGTGGGAGTCACGGGGAGGATCTCGATCCGCGCGAACGAGAAGCGGAACGTCGGCGTCGGCTTCGCGGTGCCGATCGACCAGGTCAAGCGGATCTTGCCCGCGCTCGAGTCGGGCGCGGAGGTCGTCCACGGCTACCTGGGAGTCAAGTTCCGCGAGGAGGCCGAGGGCGACGGGCGAGCGGGAGTCGTGATCGCGGCGGTCCTCCCGGGAACGCCCGCGGACCACGCGGGCCTGAAGAAGGGCGACCGCATCCTGAGAGTCGACGGGACCGAGGTTGACCAGCCCGTCCGGCTCGAGAACCTCCTCTCCGTCCTTCCGGCGGGAGTCACGATCACGCTCGAGGTCGAGCGCGACGGGAGGACGATCGAGGCGAGGACGACTCTCGGGAGGAAGCACCCGTGATGAGCCACCAGTCTCTGCGTGGGGTGAATTCGCCTGCGGCTCGTTCACCCCTGCCCCCCGCTCTGCGTGGGGTGAATTCGC
>JACQDU010000193.1 GCA_016200955.1 bacterium | reverse complement strand
GATGTCGCCGGAAAGGCAAGCGAACCATGTTCACGAAGCTCTTGTCCCGGCTTTCGGGCGTCCTTCTCGTGTCCGCGGCGCTCGCGGGCTGTGCGGCGCCGGGGACTCGGAGCGGAGGGCCGCCTTCTTGCGCTCCCGACGAGCCGCCGGGGCCGCTCATCTTCCTCGGCGGCCTCTCCGGGATCATGGAGGGGCCGAAGCCGCAGGAGGAGAAGCGGCGAGCGCCGACCGAGGCCGACCTCACGCCGGGCACCGCGCCCGCGCCGTCTCCCACGAAGCCCCAAAGGGGCACGTCTTCCCCCGCTCCGGCGCTCGGAGAGGTCCTCCTGTCGCACGGCTCTCTCGCTCGAGGAGAGGGATAGCCCGGCCCGGCTCGAAGGGCCGGCTGTCCGACTCCCGTGCTAGATTCTCGCCGGTGGCGAAGAAGCAAGAGCGCGCTCCGGCTCCTCTGGACCTCGCGCCGCGCCTCGCCGAGCGCGGCCTGGAGCCTCTCTACCTCCTCGAGGGCCCCGAGTCTTACCTGAGAGCGCGCGCCCTCGACGAGCTCCGCCGCTTCGCCGGCACGAAGGACGTGCCGGCCGACCTCGCCGACTTCGAGGGAGAGAAGGCCGAGCTCGCCCTGGTCCTCGACGAGGTGAGGACGATCCCCTTCTTCTCGGGCTCGCGGCTCGTCTTCGTGCGCGACGCGGACGCGCTCCTCGCGCGGAATCCCGAGGGCGTGGAAGCGTTCCTGGGAGAGCTCGCCGCGCGATCGGGGCCCGCTCGCTGCGCTCTCATCCTCGCGGCGGAGAAGCTCGACGGCCGTCTCCGGGTGACGAAGCGCGTGCGCGAGGCGGCCTGCTTGGTGACCTGCGAGACGCCCGACGCGATCGGCCTCCTCCGGTTCGTGCGCGACCTCGTCCGCGCCCGGGGAAGGACGTTCGAGAACGGCGCCGACTCCGCGCTCATGGAGCGTTTCTCGGGCGGCGCCGGAGTCGCGGCCGACATGGCGCTCCTCGAGCGCGAGGTCTCGAAGCTCGCGTCGGCGGGAGACGGCCCGATCACTCTCGCCCAGGTCGATTCGCTCGCTTCGGCTCTCACGGCCGAGGACACCTTCGCGATCGTCTCCGCGATCGGCCGAGGCGACGCGAAGGGAGCGCTCGAGTCGCTCCGCTCCGTCCTGCGAGACGGCGCGATCGTGGACGGCGACCGCAAGCGAGACCCGAAAGCGCTCGCCCCGATCATCCTCGGGATCCTCACCTGGGACCTCGGGAGAGCCTTCCGCGCGAAGGCTCTCCTCGACTCCGGCGGCTCCGCGCAAGAAGCCGTCCAGGAAGCCCGGGCCTGGCGGGATCGGGACGCCTTCATCGCGCGGATCCGCTCGGCCTCACAGGACACGCTTCGCCGCCAGCACGCTCTCCTTCGAGAAGCCGACGCCATCGTGAAGGAGAGCGGGGACCCCTTCGAGATCCTGACGACCCTCGTCGCGAGGCTCGCTCTCGAGAACCGACCGACCGCTCTCAGGCGAGCCTACGCGCGCTGATCGGAGACCACGATCCCGCGCTTCTGGAGCACTTACCTGGCGGCGTCGAGTGAGGAGAACACCGCGGAGGCGCGGAGGTCGCGGAGACCGCGCAGAGCGAGTCCTCTGCGCGTCCTCTGCGTGCTCGGTGCCTCTGCGGTTCTCTTCGTCTACCTTCCGGATGTGATCTGGATCGTCTCTCTCTACTGAAAGACATGCGCCGCCTCGAGAGCGACCTCGTCCGCGGTGATGAGAGTCATGCACTCCGGCCTCGCGCAGCGCCTGAGCGTGCACGGGCTACAGCGAACTCCCTTCCGCACGACCTTCGCGTTCTCCCAGAAAGGCCCGTACGTGCGCGGGTCCTTCGGTCCGTAGAGCCCGACGACCTGCGTCCCGAGAGCGGCGGCGAGGTGGAGCGGGCCCGAGTCGGCTCCCACGAACAGCGCGGCTCGTTTGAGCAGCGCGGCGAGGTCGAGGATCGACGCGGTCCTGGGAGCGAGCACGGCCGCTCCGCGTGAGCCGGAGACGACGCGCTCGGCGCTCTCCTGCTCGAGGGGGCCGCCGAAGGCGATCGCGACGCGCGCTCCTCTGTCGCGGAGAGTGCGGGCGAGCGCGGCGTAGCCTTCCTCTCGCCAGGCCTTGAACGCGCCGAAGGCAGACACTCCCGGGTGCAGCAAGACGAGCCGCCTCCCGTCGTCTCGGAGGAACCTCTCCGCGAGAGCGCGCGACGCCTCGGGCTCGGGGATCACCGGGCGCGGCGCCCTCGCGGGCGTGATCCCGAGAAGCCCGAGGAGAGCGAGGTTCCGGTCGATCTTGTGCACGGACCGCTCGACCGGCCGCGGCGCTTCTCCGAGCAGGAAGCGGCTCCCTTCCTTCGCGTAGGGCGCGGGCTGCCCGATCCTGCGAGCCGCGCCCGAGAGGCGCGCGAGGAGCCCCGAGCGGAAGTTCGACTGGAAGTCGAGGACGACCTCGTAGCGCTCCGCGCGGACTTCCCTGAGAGAACGGCCCGCCTCGAGGAGAAAGCCGACGGCGTCGCGCCTCCTCGCGGCCAGCGCGAGCGCTCCTCTCGGGATCACGTGGCGCCGGTCGAGCTCCGGGTGACCCTCGAGGAGAGAAGAGGCCTTCTCCTCGACCGCCCACCCGACCTTCGCCCGCGGGAGCGCCTCTCTCAGCGCCGAGAGAGCGGGCAACGCGTGGACCACGTCTCCGAGCGCGGAGAGACGGACGAGGAGGACGCTCGAAGGCTTCACGCGCCCGTGAGCCCGACGGCGACGCGCGCGAGGACGGACTGCGCCGCTCCCGAGAGCCGCTTCTGCGCCGCGAGGCGGTCGACCGCCGCGAGGAGCGCGTCGCCCGGCTTCCCTCGCAGCCCGACGACGGGCTCGGACGGCGAGCGGATCTCTTCCAGGAAGGCTCGCGTCCGCTTCGCGATATCGGGCGCGAGCGCTCCGCCTTCGAGGAAGACCGAGACGACCGTCGCTCCCTGGGAGCGGAGCTTCTTCGCGCCCTCGCGCCAGTCGACGTTGCAGAAAGGAGGCTCGCCTTTCTCGTGAGGCGGCACGTCGGTGATCACGAAGACGGCCTTCTCCGCGTCCGCGCGCCAGGCGCTCTCCGCGGCCTTCGCGAGCCCGCACTCGAGCGCCTCGGGAGCGTCGATCCCGTCCACCGGGCTCTTCTGCTGGTCTCTCACGAACTTCTCGAGGGCGGCCGCATCGCCGAACGGGTGAGCGAGCGTCGCGTAGCGCGGGCGCACGGCTCCCTGCGGGTGATCGCCGATCGCGATCGCGCCCACGCGCGCCGCCTTCGCGCGCTCCGCGAGGCGCTTCGCGAGGGCGAGGATCCCGTCGGCCGCGACTCCGAGGAGAGGGCCTTCTCCCTGCGTCGCGACGAAGAGAAAGAGCGCGTCGACGGGCGCGGCTTCTGCGTGGGACGAGAAGTCGAAGGAGAGAGCGTCGCGGAGCGGCTTCGCGCGCTCCTCGCTCTGAGCCACGAGAGGAGCGGGCGGCGTCTGGTCTCGCGGCAAGACGCGCCACGCGTGCTCGTAGGTCCACTCGATGTCGACCTGGAACGTCGTGCGAGGAGGCCTCCTCGGGAAGGTCGCGGTCTTGAGCACCTCGCCCTCGAGCACGGAGAGCTCGAGCGGATCCTGGGGCGCGCTCACCTCGAGCGAGACGGGCCCGAAGCGGCCGGGGAGAGAGGCTCCGGCGGGAACGACCTCGCGGGCCACGACTCCCGGGCCCGAGCGCGCGACGAGCCTGAGCGAGGCCGCCGTCCGCGGCACCGGCGACGCCTCGAGCGAGCGGAGCGCTCCTCTCGAGGCCGCGAAGAGCGGCGCTTCCAGGGAGACGAGGCCGGGGATCGCCTTCTCGAGCGCGGCACGGAAGGGCGCGAGCTCGAGGAGCCCTCCTCCCGCGACGGCGCGGGTCGCGCCGGCTTCCTTCCCGAGGCGCGCGATCTCGCTCGCGGCGGCGCTCGCTTTCTCCATGAAACAAACGAGCGCGGCCCGGGAGTCGGCGGCGGGGACCTCGATGTCCACCGACCCCTGCGCGAGAGCGATCCGGCGCGCGAGCGGCCCTCTCACGCGCTGCGCGAGCTCCTTGACCTCGTAGAAGCCGCGCGAGGACAGCTCCTCCGCCGGAGGCAGCGCGGCCCGCGGCTCCGACGCGCTCGCTCCCACGGAGACGGGAGTCCACGCCGCCTTCGCGAG
>JACQDU010000192.1 GCA_016200955.1 bacterium | reverse complement strand
CTCTCCTGCCCGCGAGCCACGCTCCGAGCGCGAGGCCTCCCATGAACGCGGTGAGCACGATCGTGTGAGAGAGGACGGTGGATCCGACGAGGAGGCGCAGCATGCGCGTCCACGCGACCTCGTAGACGAGGCCGCTCGCCCCGGACACGAAGAAGATCGCCGCGAGCGGAAGCCACGCGAGCCCGAGCGAGCCTTGGTCTCCCGCCTTCTTCATCCGCCGGCGTCCCTCACCGGGACGAGAGAGCCTAAGCGACGATCGAGCTTTCTTGAAGCGGCTCTCCCAAGACGGTGCTTCGCGTAAGATCGCGCGAGTGAAACCGCTCCTCGTGCTCGACGTGGTCGGGCTCACGCGAGAGATGCTCGGAGACGGCGCGCCGAACCTGAGCGCGCTCGCCTGCGAGGGCTTCGCAGCGCCGATCGACCCCGTCCTGCCGGCGGTCACCTGCCCCGTGCAGTCCACTTACCTCACGGGCCTCGCGCCCTCGGCTCACGGGATCGTCGCGAACGGGTGGTTCGACCGCGACCTCCAGGAGGTCCTCTTCTGGAAGCAATCGAACCGCCTCGTCCTGGGAGAAGACGCGTGGGAGGCCGGGAAGGCGCGCGATCCCGCGTTCACGTGCGCCCAGCTCTTCTGGTGGTTCAACATGGGATGCGGGGCGGACTGGGCCGTCACGCCCCGCCCCGCTTACCCGGCCGACGGGCGCAAGGTCCCGGACTGCTATGCCCGTCCCGCGGAGCTCCGACTCGAGCTCAACGTGAGGCTCGGGCGCTTCCCGCTGTTCCAGTTCTGGGGCCCGCTCGCGTCGATCGAGAGCACGCGCTGGATCGCGGACGCGGCGATCTTCGTCCTCGAGAAGCACCGGCCGACGCTCACGCTCGTCTACCTCCCGCACCTCGACTACGACCTCCAGCGCTTCGGGCCCGCGGATCCGCGCGCGAAGGACGCGCTGCGCGCGGTCGACGCCGAGGTCGGGCGCGTCGTCGCGAAGGCGCGCGAACAGGGAGCGGGCGTGATCGCTCTCTCGGAGTACGGGATCGAGCCGGTCTCGCAGGACGTAGCCTTGAACCGCGCGCTCCGCGAGGCCGGCTTCCTCGAAGTCCAGCGAGTGCTCGACTCCTGGGAGGTCCTCGACCCGATCGCCTCGCGCGCGTTCGCCGTCTGCGACCACCAGGTCGCTCACGTCTACGTGAGGGAGCCTTCGCTCGTGCCTCGCGTGCGCGAGGTGCTCGAGAAGCTGTCGGGCGTCGAGCGCGTCCTCGATGCCGAGGGCAAGAAGAAGGCCGGGCTCGACCACGCTCGGTCGGGCGAGCTCGTGGCGATCGCGGCTCCCGGCCACTGGTTCTCCTATTACTACTGGCTCGACGAGTCGAGGAAGCCCGACTTCGCCGCGACGGTCGATATCTTCAGGAAGCCCGGCTACGACCCGGCGGAGCTCTTCTTCTCACCCGGCTTCGCCACGAAAGCCCGCGTCGGGTGGCGTCTCGCGCAGAAAGCGCTCGGCTTCCGCTCCGTTCTCGACGTCGTTCCGACCGACGGCTCGCTCGTCAGGGGCTCGCATGGCCGCGAGCCCCGCTCGCCCGAGCGAGGCGCGGTCTTCGTGAGCAGCTCCAAGGAAGGCGCGTGCGAGCGCGTCTCTCCTCTCGAGATCAAGGAGAGGATGCTTCGAGCAGTGTTTTCCGGGGCTTGATCGGAGAGCGGAACGCGAAGACGCGAAGACGCGAAGACGCAAGGGGCTCGACTCGGAAAACCCCGTCTCTTCTTCGCGCCTTCGCGCCGTTGCGCCTTTGCGTTTCCTTCAGGGCTCGAGCGACGCGAGACGATCACCCCGTGAACGGAGACTCGTCGAGCTCGCCGCGCTTGCCCTCGCGCGTCTTGTTCGCGTCCGCCTCGGCCATGGCGTCCTTCTTGTCCGTGATCTGCGGCCAGCCCGACTTCGAGAGGCGGTCGTTGATCTCGGTGTACTCGGCCCACTTCGCGGGGAGCTGGTCGAGCGGGAAGATCGCGGTCGTCGGGCACACCGGGACGCACGCGCCGCAGTCGATGCACTCCTCGGGGTGGATGACGAGCATGTTGGCGCCTTCGTAGAAGCAATCGACCGGGCACACCTCGACGCAGTCGGTGTACTTACACTTGATGCACGGCTCGGCCACAATGTGGGCCATGTTCGGAAGTCCCTCCTTGGAAGCGCGAACGCGAGTAGTCTAAGGTCCGCGGCGTCGAGTGGCAACCTTCCTGGGAGCTCACGTCGCCCCGGCCGACCGCCGCAGCTCCAAGGCGTGCAAGATCGTCGGGACGTCCGATGAGTGACGTCGAAGGGTCAGGCTGATCGCGACTCCCTCGACGTTGGCGAGCGTGCCGATCGCGAAGGCGACCGAGAGGAGAGGGCCCGCTCCCAGGCCCGAGTAGAGCGCGACGGCCCAGACCATGATCGCGACGGAGAAGCTCTTCGCGCTCCATGCGTGGAAGCCGGCGAGCTTCTTCCAGCGGAAGGCGTCCAGGAGATACCAGACCGCCGAGGTCGCGAGGAAGGCCAAGAAGGCGGCCGCGCTCGCGCGGACCTCCTCGGGGTGCAGGCGCCACGTGACCCAGCCCAGGGCGACGTGGAAGACCGTGTCCGCCGCGCTGTCCGCGTGCCGGAGCGCCGGCGTCGCGACTCCGAGCTTCCGCGCGATCGCTCCATCGAAGTAGTCGGTCGCGAACGCCACGAGGTAGATCGCGAGCACGAGCCGGTCTCCGAGCGCTCCGGCTTCCAGCAGGATGATGAGAGCCGGAGCGAGGAGGGCGCGACCTCCCACGAGAAGCCACGGGAGGTGTCTCACGATCGGGCTCGGTCCTCGGCGGACATTCTCTCATCGCGCTCCCGCTCGAATTCAGTGACCGCGGCAGCTGGCGACCGTGCTCTCAGTGGAAGTCCCGCGACCTCGCCTTGAGCTCGAGAGAGAGCACGGACCCCACGTCCTCGAGCTTGCGCACGAGGAGGTGGACGATCTCCCCCTCGCGCTCGACCTTCCCCGTCGCGAGGACGAACGTCGCTCCGCGAGCGGTCCTTCGGAATCTCTCGAAGACGCGCGGCCGCACGATGAGGTTGGCCGTCCCGGTCTCGTCCTCGATCGTGAAGAAGACGACGCCGCTCGCGGTCTGGGGGCGCTGGCGGCAGATCACGATCCCCGCCGTCGCCGCGCGCTCGCCGTGAGCGGCCTCGCGGAGGGCCGCCGTCGGGAGAGCGCCCCTCGCCTCGAGCTCCGCCCTCACGTGAGCGACCGGATGCCGTCCGAGCGTGAGGCCCTTCGTGGCGTAGTCCAGGAAGACGGCCTCGATCTCCGAGAGCGCGGGGAGCGCGACCGG
>JACQDU010000191.1 GCA_016200955.1 bacterium | reverse complement strand
TCCGCGTCTCCCGGGCCCGCCCCGAGCTCGCCGCGCGGAACTGGCGGCGGCGACTCGTCCCGGCCGAGCGGGAGGCGCTTGCGCGCCAGGAGCACGACCGCGGCGATCGCGGCCGTGATGAGCACGGAGACGAGCTCGAAGGGCACGAGGCCCATCCCGTAGAGGAAGCTCCCGAAGTGCTCCGTCGAGCCGAACTCCATCCCCCCCGCGACGGGGGCGAGGAGCGCGTCCGTCTCCTCGAAGGGAGCGGCCTCGTGCGGGTTGAACGAGTAAGCGCCGAAGGCGAGGAAGAAGAACAGGGCCATGGAGACGACCCCGGCGAACGCCTTCGTCGAGACCGGCGGCTCCTCTCCGTGCTCCTCCTTCTTCAAGGAGAGCAGCATGATCACGAAGACGAACAGCACCATGATCGCGCCCGCGTAGAGGAGGATCTGCATGGCCGCCAGGAAGGGCGAGTGGAGGAGCGCGAACTCGACCGCCACCCCCGCGAGCGCGACCATGGTGAAGATCGCGGTGTAGATCGGGTTCTCGCGCGTGACCGCGATCGCGGACGCGAGGACGGCGGCTATGCCGGCGAGCCAGAAGATCGCGCTCATGCTATTTCTTGGGCCGCTGCGGCCGCTGCCACTCGGGGTTGTTCTCGAGGAGGCGCGTCTTGTCGTAGACGCGCTCGGTCCTCGAGCTCGACGGCTGGTAGAACTTGGGCGTGAGGCGGATCGCGTCGCAGGGGCACGCCTCCTCGCAATAGCCGCAGTAGATGCAGCGGAGCATGTCGAGCTCGAAGACCTTCGGGCGGCGCTCGCGGTCCTTCCACTCCGCGGGGGCGGGCTCGGGCTCGATGTAGATGCACAGGGCCGGGCAGGCGCTCATGCAGAGGAGGCAGGCGACGCACTTCTCGCGGCCCTGGGCGTCTTTCACCAGGATGTGCTCGCCTCGATAACGCGCGTTCTCGTGCCCGATCGCGCGGTCGGCCTCCTCCTTCTGGTAGATGCTCCTCTCGGGATACTCGACGGTCGCCTTCGGCTGGAGGAAGTGCTTGAGCGTCTTCCCGAGACCCTGGACGATCGCGGGCACGTAGAGCCGGTCCGCGAGAGACTTCCCCGGCTCGGGAGGCGGCTCGAGCGGCGCCTCGTGCTCGGGCGCGTGAGCCTGCGGTTCGGGCGCGGGCAAGCCCGCGCCGTGCTCGGCTTCCGTCATAGAACCATCGCCCCCGCGGTCAAGAAGAGATTCGCGAGCCCGGCAGGGATGAGGCCCTTCCACCCGAGGCCCATGAGCTGGTCGTAACGGAAGCGCGGCAGCGTCCAGCGCACCCACATGTAGAAGCAGAGGACGGCCATGACCTTGACGGAGAACCAGAAGACGCCGAGCGCTCCCTCGAAGACGCCCACGACCGCGGGATCGAGCGTCCCCGCGTGCCCGACGAGGTGCAGGCCCGGGCCCGACCAGCCGCCGAGGAACAAGGTAACGCAGAGCGCGCTCATCGTGATCATGGCGAGGTACTCGCCCATGAAGAACATGGCGAACTTGAGGCCCGTGTACTCCGCGTGATATCCGGCGCCGAGCTCGGGCTCGGCCTCGGGGAGGTCGAACGGGAGCCGGTTGTTCTCCGCGAACATGGCGCACACGAAGATCAGGAACGCGAGCGGCTGATGGAAGACGTGCCAGTTCGGGAGGAACGGCACGTCCACTCCCAGGAAGCGCAGGCCTTCGGGACGAGCCTGGTCCGACACGAAGCGCTGGAGGTCAACGGAGCCGACCGTCGCGATCACCGCCACGAGCGCGAGGCCCATGGCGACCTCGTAGCTGATCATCTGCGCCGCGCCCCGGACGGCTCCCATGAGCGGATACTTCGAGTTCGACGCCCACCCGCCGAACGCGATCCCGTAGACGCCGAGGGAGCTCGTCGCGAGGAGCGCGAGCACGCCCAGCGTCGAGGGCTGGACGCGCAGGTCGCAGACGAGCTCGTAGATCCTGCTGGTCGCCCCCTCGGGCGTCGCGTCCCGCACGATCTCGGGGCCGAACGGGATGAACGCGAACGCCGCCGCCGCGGGGAAGAACGCGAGGACGGGCGCCATGTAATAGAGGAAGCGGTCGGCGTCTTTGGGGACGATCTCTTCCTTGAAGGCGAGCTTGACCGCGTCCGCGAGCGGCTGGAGGAGCCCCGCGGGACCGACGCGGTTCGGGCCCACGCGCCCCTGGATGTAAGCGCTGATCCTCCGCTCGAGCCAGACGAGGACCGGCACGACGTTCAGGAGAGCGAAGATCACGAGGCCGCCCTTCACGGCCGCTCGGACGAGGTCCTGGGCCTCGAGCGCGAGGAACACTAGGCCCCCCTTTCCGTGCCGAACCCGGCGGGAGAGGCGCGGTGCACCGAGATCCGCGTCTGCTCGTCGAGCGCGCGGCTCGGGCCGCGGCTCACGGGGCCGGCCTCGTACCACGTGCGGCACGCCTCGCGCGGGACCTTGTCCTCTCCGTCGGGGAGAGGAGTCCCGTGCTCGGCGATCTTCGAGTAGTCGAGGCCGGAGAAGGGCGTTCCTTCCTCCGCGGCGAGGAGCTTGAAGACGGAGCCCGCCGAGACCGCTCGCTGGAGGAGGCCGGCCTTGAGGGCGAATTGCTGGAGGACCTCGATCTCGGCGCGCGCCTCTTTCGGCGGCGGAACGCCGGCCCGGATGCGCTGGAGGCGGCCCTTCCGGTTCACGAACGTCCCGTCCTTCTCGAGCCAGTGAGCGCCCGGGAGGACGTAGTCGGCTCTCTCGACGATCCCGGCGTCTCCGAGGCCCAGATAGATCACGTTGTCGGCGCGGCGGATCGCCGACTCGATGCGGGTCCAGTTCGCGCCCGAGGGGATCGCTCCCAGGACGATCGCGACGCCGACGCCGCCCTTCTCGAGGGCGTCGCGCACGCGGTCCACGCCGGCGCTCGCGTCGTCTCCCAGGATCCTCTCGACGCCGCCCCTGTTGGGACTCCGGTCGGAGGAGACCTCGAAGCCGTCCTTCGCCTTCCAGGCGGCGCCGTCCTTCGCGAAGACCGCGCCGATCGAGAGGCCGCGGGCTTTCACGACGTCCTTCGTGATTCCCTGTGAGGCCGCGACGAGAGACTTGAGCGCGAACAGCTCCTCGTTCGTGGCGTGGCCCGTCGCGACGGCGACGATCGGGCGCTTCTCCTTGATCGCGAGAGCGACCTTCTCCGCCGCCTCCGAGAGCGCCTCGTCGAAGCGACACTCGGTGCGCTTCCGGCGAGCTCCCGTGATCCTCGACTTCGAGTAAGCGTCCTTGTAGGAGAGCCGGCCCTCGTCGCACATCCACCAGCGGTTCACGGACTGGTTCTCACGGGGAGTGAGCCGCTGGACGACGTCGTTCCACTGCTCGACGTTGATATTGCAACCCGTCGCACAGTGGCCACACACCGACTTCGTGCCGCGCAGGAGCCAGACGCGAGATTTGTGGATGAAATCCTTGTCGAGGAGAGCGCCGACCGGGCAGATATCCGCCGTGCAACCCGAGAGCGGGTTGTCGAGCGGGATCCCCGGGAACGTGTCTATGTAGTTCCGGTCGCCTCGCTCGACCTGGCCGAGCTCTCCCGTGCCCGTGATCTCCTCGCAGAAGCGGACGCAGCGCGTGCAGTTGATGCAGCGGTCTCCGTTGAAGCGGATGAGAGGGCCGAGGTCCTTGTTCGGCTTCTGGACCTTGGGCTCGAGGAAGCGCGAGCCGGCCTTTCCGTAGTCGTAGCTGTATTGCTGGAGGTCGCACTCACCCGCCTGGTCGCACACGGGGCAATCGAGCGGGTGGTTGATGAGCAGGAACTCCATCGTCGCGTTGCGCGCGGCGAGGGCTTTCTCGGAAGAGGCCTTGATCACCATCCCGTCGCGGATCGGGACGGTGCAGGAGGCCTGGATCTC
>JACQDU010000089.1 GCA_016200955.1 bacterium | reverse complement strand
CCCGGGCCGATCGCGAGCACGAGCCCGCTCGATGTAGGATCGGGGCATGGGAGAAGACGAGAAAGGCTCCACGGAGGAGCTGCCGCAGTCCTTGCCCGTGGACTCGCGCCGGAAGTTCCTGGGCCGCGCGGCGGGCGCCCTCGCCGCTTGCACCGGAGCGGGCGCGCTCGCGCCGGCGCTCGTCGCGATCCTCTCGCCCCTCGAGGGCGGGACGGTCGTCATGGGAGGAGACGGCCGCCTCGACCTCGGCCCGCTCGATGCATACGAGAGCGGCGTCCCGAAGAAAGTCGCCGTCCGCGGCCAGCGCACCGACGCTTTCATGAAGTTCGGCGAGCGCGCGCTCGGCCAGGTCATCGTGATCCGCGAGGGCGAGCGGTTCTCGTGCTTCAGCGCGACGTGCCCTCACGCGGGCTGCGACGTGGGAGTCTCGGCGGACTCGAAGCTCGTGTGCCCGTGCCACGACAGCCGCTTCGAGAACGACGGCCACGTCACGGGAGGGCCCGCTCCGCGAGGGCTCGACAGCCTCGCGTGCGACGTGAAAGACGGCCGCGTCCGCGTCGTCTTCGAACGCTTCCAGGTCGGCGTCGCCGAGAAGCGCGCGATCTAGCCCCGCGTGAGAGCCCTCCTCGAGAGAGTCGCCGACTTCCTCGAATCGCGCGCGGGCGCTCGCACGATGCTCCGGCTCGCGCTCGACGAGCCCGTCCCCGGCGGAGCGCGCTGGGTCTACGTCCCGGGGAGCGTCCTCATCTCGCTCCTCGCGGTCCAGGTCCTCACGGGGATCGTCCTCGCGTTCTACTACTCGCCCTCGGTCACGACCGCCTGGGCCTCGATCGTCTACCTCGAGGAGAAGATCAACGCCGGCCGCTTCGTGCGAGGGCTCCACGGGTGGGGAGCGAGCGCGATCGTCCTCGGTCTCGCCGCTCACTACGCGCAGGTCGTGTGGTTCGGCGCCTACAGGAAGCCGCGAGAGGTCAACTGGGCGATCGGGCTCGTCCTGGTGCTCGTCGTCCTCGCGTTCGCGCTCACGGGGTATCTCCTCCCGTGGGACCAGAAGGGCTTCTGGGCGACGAAGGTCGCGACTGGGATCGCGGGAGCGACGCCCGTCGTGGGCGGCAAGATCCAGATGCTCGCGCAGGGAGGGAACGACTACGGGAACCTCACGCTCACTCGCTTCTACGCGATCCACGTCGTGCTCCTCCCGGCGCTCCTCGTGTCGCTGGTCGCCGCTCACGTCTACGTCTTCAGGAGGCACGGGGTCACGACGCCGCCCTCCGTCCCCGAGGACGCGAAGCCCGCGCGTTTCTTCCCCGAGCAGTTCCTGAAAGACGGAGTCGCCTTCGTCCTCGTGCTCGCCGCGCTCGCGGCGTTCGTGCGCATGCAGGGAGGCGCGCCGCTCGAGGCGCCCGCGGATGCGGCGAGCGACTACCAGGCTCGGCCGGAGTGGTACTTCTTGCCTCTCTTCGAGCTCCTGAAGCACACGAGCGGCTCCCTCGAGTTCGTGGGAGCGGAGGTCGTCCCGGCGGTCGTCTTCCTCGTGCTCCTCCTCCTCCCGTGGATCGACCGGGCGCCCACGCGAGCGCCGCACACGCGAGCGAAGGCGATCCTCCTCGGGCTCGCCCCGATCGTCGTCGCCGCCGCGCTCGGCGGCCTGGCGGCGTCCTCGGACGCGCAGAACCCGGAGCTCGTCTCTCACAGGAAGCAGGACGAGGAGGACGCCAAGCTCGCGCGGCGCCTTTTCCTGGAGAACGGCGGAGTCCCTCCCGAAGGGCCGCTCGCCCTCCTCGACCGCTACCCTCCCCGCCTCGGGAAGCGCGTCTTCGTGGAGCAGTGCTCCTCGTGCCACCGGATCGGGGGCAAGGGAGGGACGAAGGGGCCGGAGCTCACCGGTTACCTCTCGCCGCGCTGGCTCGCGGGCGCGATCCGCGCGCCGCAGGACCCGAAGTTCTACGGCTCCCACGACAAGATGGGCCCGACCGAGGCGAAGCCGGACGAGATCGACGCGCTCGTCTCCTACATCGTCTCGCTTCGACGGGAGGGCGCACGCACCGACGCGAAGGCAGAGAAGGGGAAGAAGGTCTTCGCCGAGAAGCAGTGCGACATGTGCCACGACGTCCGGCTCGACCAGCAGAGCGGCGAGGGCCCGAACCTCGCAGGCTACGGCTCCGACGAGTGGCTCGAGTCGTTCCTGCTCGCTCCGGGCGCCCAGCGCTTCCACGCCGACCGGAACCGCATGCCTTCCTTCAAGGAGAAGCTCTCGCAAGAAGAGCTCAAGGCCGTCACGATGTTCCTTCGCGCGCTCGAGACATCTGCAGGCGAGTAGCTCGCGGGGTCGCCCGTTGTTTCGATAGCCGGAATCGACGGATCGAATATCTTCGGTGGACACGTGGCGGACGGCAGGACACACTCGAGCGATCGCGAATCGCCGAACAAGGGGAAACCATGCGAAAGATCCTCGTGTCCTCGCTCGTCGTCGCACCCGCGCTCCTGGGAGTCGTCCTCGCGGCCCGAGCCGGCGAGCCGGCCGCGCGCGTCAGGAAGGTGAAGCTCACCTGCAAGCTCAACTTCCCCGAGCACAAGGCGGGGAAGGCGCTCGAGGCGTGGATCCCTCTGCCTCCCGCGCTGGGCGAGGTCCAGAGCGCTCCCCAGGGCCTCGAGGGCAAGGCCGAGCCGGGCTCCTGCGAGTGGCTCGACGGAAAGGGGCAGCCGCGAGAGTTCGCTCACGCGACGATCCCGGCGACCGAGAAGCCGATCGAGATCCGCTGGACCGCGACGGTCGAGCGCCGCGAGCACCGCGCCTCCCCCGAGGCGCTCAAGAGCACCGCGACGGGCCTGACCGACAAGGAGAGGGCCGACCTCGCTCCTTACCTCAGGTCCGAGCTCGCGAACCCGCTCGACGAGGGCTTCCAGAAGACCGCGAGCGGCCTCGCTCCGGGCGAGAAGGCCACGATCAAGGTCGCGCGAGCGGTCTACGACTACACGCTCGCGAACATGAAGTACGACAAGCCCAGGGACAAGCCGGGCTGGGGCAAGGGCTCGCTCTCGTGGGCTTGCAGCGCGGGCTTCGGGAACTGCACGGACTTCCACGCCCTGTTCATGAACCTCTGCCGCGCGCGCGGGATCCCGGCGCGCTTCACCATGGGCTTCTCCCTCCCGAAGGAGAAGAAGGGCGACGTGGCGGGATACCACTGCTGGTGCGAGTTCTACGTCTCCGGCGCCGGCTGGGTGCCCGTGGACGTGAGCGAGGCATGGAAGCACGCGGAGAAGCGCGACTACTACTTCGGCGCGCTCGACGAGGACCGCGTGACGCTCGTCCGCGGCCGCGACCTCGTGCTCGACCCGAAGCAGAAGGGCGAGCCCGTGAGCATCGTCTCGATCGCGTACGCCGAGGAAGAAGGCCGCCCCGTCCCTTGCACGCGCGAGCTCTCTTACGAGGACGTCGAGTCCAAGTAAGGACCTCCGGCGACCGGGGCGTGAGAACGCTCCGATCCAGGCGGTCGTTCGCGCTGGAACGGCCCGTCCACGCGAAGGGCGCGAACGTTCCGATCCACGTCCCCGGAAAGCGCCCGTGCGGCTGGGCGCCCGCCGGATCGTGAACCGCCGCTCCGAGCGGCCCGCGCGCTGCTCTCGACTCCCAGGCTCTGGTTTCGCCGGG
>JACQDU010000149.1 GCA_016200955.1 bacterium | reverse complement strand
GAGGAGGAGCTCGCCGCCGCGCAGAGGCTCGACCCGCTCTTCGTGGACCCTCACGAGATCGCCGCGAACGCCGCCCGCGACATGGGAGACAGCGAGCAGGCGATCGAGTCCCTGCGCGCGGCCGCTCGCCTCCACAGGGAGGCCCACCGCGGCCCCGAGGAGGCGAGCTCTCTCCTCTCGCTCGGCCACGCTCTCGTGGACGCCGGGCGCTGGGACGAGGGCACGCGCACCTACGAGGAGGCCGCGGCGATCTGGGAGCAGAGGGGCGACGTCCGCGGAGTCGTCCAGGCTCGCTCCAACATCGCGAACGTGCACCTCCGCCGCGGCGACCACGCTCGCGCGATCGAGGAGTACGCGGCGGGCCTCGAGCGCCTCGTCGGTCTCCCCGGGACGAACGGCACGGGCCACCTCGAGGACGCGGCCAAGCTCGCGTTCAACCTCGGCACCGCGCACAAGCTCGCGGGCGAGCTCGGAGACGCCGCGAAGCGCTTCGAGGAAGCGCGGCGGCTCGGCGTCGAGGCCCGCGACGACGACCTCATCGCGAACGCTTACAACGCGCTCGGGACCGTCCACGACGAGCAAGGCGACCTCGACCGCGCGCTCCACTTCTACCGCCAGGCCGAGGAGCACCTCGAGGCGCGCGCCGACCCCGTCCTCCTCGCGGGCGTGAAGGACAACATAGGCATCGTCTTGAAGAAACGCGCGGACCTCGAGGGCGCGCTCGAGTACAGCGCGCAGGCGTGCGCTCTCTTCGAGACTCACGGCGACCCGCACCGCATGGCGATCGCCTACGCGAACCGCGCGGGGCTCCTCCTGGACCTCGACCGGGGGGACGAGGCGCTCCGCTTCGCGCTCTCGGCTCACCGGATCTTCGTCCAGCTCGGGAGCCCCCAGGCGAGGGCGACCGAGTCTCTCCTCGAGGACCTGGGAGTCGACCCGAGCGAGGCCGACGCGCTCGACCTCGGGGACGCGACGTCCTCCTCCGACGACTCGGCGGAGTAGCTTCAGCGCGACGAGAGGACGCGGATCCTCTCCTGCGTCTCCTCCGCGTCGGGGTCGCCGGGGTCGAGTGCGCGCGCCTTCCGGTAGTCGCGGACGGCCTCGGGGAGACTCTGTAAGAAGAGACGGCCGTGCCGCCGCTCGAGTCCCTGAAATCGCTTAGAATCGACGCGGGAGGAGGACCCGTGGCCCTCAAGTACGACGAAGCCGGCGTCGACGTGGAGCGCGAGGACAAGGCGCTCACGGGGCTCCTCGGGTGGGCGAGGAAGACGTTCGCTCTCAGGAAGAAGGGCGAGCCCGGCTCGTCGGTGCTGGACATCGGCTACTTCGCGAACGTCGTCGAGATCGCGCCCGGGCTCGGGCTCGCCGTCTCGGCCGACGGCGTCGGCACGAAGCTCCTCGTCGCGCAGCTCGCCGATCGCTACGACACGATCGGGATCGACCTCGTCGCCATGAACGTGAACGACCTGATCTGCCTGGGAGCCGAGCCGGTCGCTCTCCTCGACTACCTCGCGGTCGAGACTCCCGACCCTCGCATGCTCGAGGAGATCGGGAAGGGCCTCTACAAGGGCTGCGAGCAGGCACGGATCACTCTCCCGGGGGGCGAGCTCGCGCAGATCGGAGCCATGCTCAAGGGAGCCGTGCCCGGCCGCGCCTTCGATATCGGCGGCTTCGTCGTCGGCACGGTCGCTCTCGACAAGATCAACGTCGGGAAAGACGTGAGGCCCGGCGACGTCGTGCTCGGCTTCCTCTCATCGGGCCTCCACTCGAACGGCTACTCGCTCGCCCGGAGAGCGCTGTTCGAGAAGGGCGGGCTCAAGGTCGAGGACAAGCTCCCCGAGCTCTCGGGGAAGACGCTCGGCGACGTCCTCCTCGAGCCGACGCGGATCTACGTCCGGCCCGGGCTCGAGCTCGTGAAGAGTGGCGTGCGCGTGGGAGCTCTCGCGAACATCACCGGAGACGGCTTCCTCAACATGGCCCGAATCGAGGCTCCGTGCGGCTTCGTGCTCGACCGCTTGCCCGAGCCCCCGCCGATCTTCTCCGTGATCCAGAAGCGAGGCGGCGTCTCGCTCGAGGAGATGTACCTCGCCTACAACATGGGCGTCGGCTTCACGGCGACCGTCGGCCCCGAGTCCGAGGCCCGGGTCCTCGAGATCGCGAAAAGGCACGGCTTCCCGTGCCAGCGGATCGGCCCGACCGTCGCGGATCCCGAGAAGAAGATCCGCCTCCCGAAGGTCGGCCTCGTGGGCGACGCCGATGCGAGGAAGTTCACGAGAGCCTGAGCCTCGATGCCCGAGAAAAAGAACCGCACGCTCCTCTGGCTCGCGCTCGCGAGCGGCGTCTTCCTCGCCGTGCTCTCGTTCGTCGTCTTACGAGCGAGGAACCAGGAGCCGCTCGTCCTGAGAGTCGAGCCGGGCGAGACTCCGAGGCGCCTCCGGCTGTCTCTCGTGAACGCTGGCGACGCTCCCCGCACGATCTACTTCTCCAACGGAGAGGAAGCGGGAGACGAGTTCTCGGTCGAGGCTCGCGACGAGCGAGGGGAGCTCGTTTCTCCCATTGAGAATTCACCCGGAGACGCGACGCCGGTCTCCTCCCACTCGCTGACCGTCACGCTTTCTCCCCGTGAGTCGCGCTCGCTGTCGCTCGACCTCGACCGTTTCGTGCGGCTCCCGGGACCGGGCCGCTACACGGTCACGGTCCGGCGAGCTCTCCTCATGAAGGGAGAGACGAGGCTCCGCTCGAACGACCTCGCGCTCGAGATCAGGTGAGCTCCGCGTCTCCGAGCGACCGCCACCGCGTCGCGAGGAGCATGGCGAGCGCGTAGAGCCCCGCGACGACGAGCACGAGCGCGCGGAATCCGGTGAGGAGCGAGAGGTACTCGAGCGCACCTCCGAGCACGGCTCCCAGGAGGTTCGACGCGAAGGCCATGTCCGCCGTCTTCGTGTCCCGGAACGAGCGCGTGAAGACGAGGTTCGCGAAGAAGACCGGCGCGAACGCGAGGAGCGACGCGAGCGCGTAGCGGAGCCACGCGGGATCGAGGAGGAGCGACTCGGGCGGCAGCAAGAGGTTGACCGCGAGCGCGAGGAACAGCCCTCCATAGAGGAGAGCCGGCCTCTTGAGCTCGAGCTTCGCGTTCACGGCGATCGCCGCGAGGACGCTCGCGAGGATCCCGAAGAAGACGAGCGAGTTCACGAGCCACGTGTTCCCGAAGAGCAGGCTGAACGTCACGAGGCTTCGCGTTTCCAGCAGGAGGAACGCCGCTCCGAGGGCGAAGAAGTGCGGGCTCGCTCGCGTGAGCGGAGTCTTCGTCACGCGGCACGCGCCCGTGACGAGGAAGACCGCGAACGCGAGGACGAGCCCGAGCGCGACCAGGTAGTGGATCGGCAGCGACCGCTCCTTCAGGTAGAGGAAGGGCCAGTCGTCGAGCGCGGGAGCGGGCGCGCTCTCCGTTCGCGGCGGATCCACCTCGTCGGGGAGAGTGGTGAGAGCCGCGACGCCGGGCCCCGCGGCGATCGATGCCGAGACGGGGAAGAAACGCCGCACGAGCGGCGCGCTCCCGCACCCTCTCCCGAGCATCGAGGCGAGGCGGTCTATGAGCCACTCCTGGCGGTAGTAGTTGTAGAGGACGCAGACTCCTCCCGGCGCCAGGTGGCGGCGCACGCTCGCGAACGACTCGTCGGTGAACAGGAAGGACTCGAGCCTTAGGTTCGCCGTCGAGCTCACGAGCGTGAGCGAGTCCGGGAGCGCGAAGATCACGAGGTCGTAGACGCGGTCCGTGCGGCGGAGGAAGCTCCTCCCGTCGTCGAGGAAGAGCTCGACCCGCTCGCTCTGGTAGGGGCGGTTCGGGTTGATCGCCTTCCCGATCTCCGCGATCCGCGGGTCGATCTCGACGGCGTCCACGTGCTTCGCTCCGAGGGCGAGCGCGACGGCGACGTCCGTGCCGCTCCCGGCGCCGATCACGAGGACTCGATCGAACGTGCGGCCGCGGAACCAGCGGTAGACCTGGAAGCGGAACGGCTCCCGCTCGGGAAGCTCGGAGACGGGCCACATGGACTGGTGCGGGATCCCGTTCACGAAGATGTGAGCGCGCCGCGCGTTCTCCTCGCGGACGAGACTGATCCGGTAGTAAGGCGACCACGAGTCGCGCGCGAGCCTCTCGTCGGTCGCGAGGAGGGCGAGGACGGCCGCGAACGACGCCGCTCCGACGAGCGAGGCGGGCCGGATCCTCCTCCCGAGCGCGATCGCTGCCGCGAGGCCCGCGAGGACGGAGAACCACGCGATCGGCGGCGCCCAGGAGAACGAGAGCGCCGAGAACGCCGCGATGCCGAACAGCGCTCCCGCGATGTCGGTCGCGTAGGCGCGCAGGGGAGGCATGGCTCGCAGGAGAGGCCCGAGCGGCAACGCGAGCGACGCGAGGAGAACCGACGTGATCCCGACGAGGAGCGGCAGCACGAGGAAGTTCGCGTCCGCCGCGTTGCTCTCCGCGAGCCCGAAGAAGACCTCGTCCTGCGAGCGGAGCTGGACGTTGAGCTGCGCCTTCGAGACGAGGAGCACCGTGACGAGGAGGAGCGGCCCGAACGGCGAGACCGGAGGCGCGACCCCGCTCCTCCCGAGGAGGGTCCCGACGCCGATCCCGAGGAACGCTCCCATGAGGAGGAAGTTCGAGAAGAACCCGACGTAGGTGACGTTCGCCGGGATCCAGCGGATCAGGAGCAGCTCGAGAAAGAGGATCGCCGCGCTCGTCGCGAAGAGGCGGACGCCCGGATGCGAGAAGAACGGCACGCCTTCTCGCGCCGACTCCATGCCCGGGCTCACGCGTCTTTCATTACCATGGTGGGGCATGCTCACGCGAAGGCGTCTCGTGCTCGCGGCTCTCGTGCTCGCTCTCGTGCCGGCTTGCCGGTCGAGCTCTCAGGAGCTCAGGGTCATCGAGAGGACGCCTCCTCCCGAGGCGCCGCGATCGATGCGAGTCGAGCTGGTCGAAACGGCGACGGTCGCAACGAGCTCGACTCCGGCCCGGGAGAGCGAGCTCTGGGTGCCGCTTGCGTCCAGTGAGCCCTTCGGTCAGACGATCGAGTCCGAGTTCATCACGATCTGCCCCGACGCTCCCTACACGATTGCAAGCGATTGCCACGGGAACCGCATACTTCACGTGAGCTGGAGCGGAGGCGCAGCGCTTGCCGTCAGGATCAAGTATCGCGTCGAGCTCGTCGCACGGAACGCCGACCTGTCCAGGATCGAGGAGCGACCTCTGACTCCCGGCGAGCGCGGAGCGTTCGCACCAGAGATCGATTCCCACCCTCGCAGCGCGCCGAACTCGTACGACAGGCCCAGCGGCAGCCTTCGCGAAGCCTTGGAAGCTGGAGACTACGAGCAAGTCGCTCGTAGACGATTGCCGACCCGCTCGATCGCGGGCTTGATGGTGCGAGAGGAAGCCGTCGAGGCGAGATACTGGGGCGAGACCTATGTTCCCGGGATCGCGTGGCTCACGGTTCTGCCACCCGACGCGGGGTGCGCCGTCGGAGCCAGGCCCGAGAGCTACTTCGCCATCGAGAAGACGAACGGCAACCCGTTCAATTCCGGCCCACGGTGCAAGGCCGGCTCGAACAGCCAGCCTTCCTTGGTGACATGGGCGGTGAAGACGCTGAATCATCGTTAACGAGACTGTCGTTTCTTCTCCGATCTCCTGAGCTTCTCCGCGGCTTCCTCGACGACGCGATAGACCTCTCTCAGAGGAACCTTCTTCGCGCGAGAGATCGCGAGGCAGTCGTCGTGCTCCGGGCTCGCGGTGGCGCCGCCGGGGCGCTTGGCGATCTTCACGCGAGCGGGGCCCAGAGGAGTCTCGACGGTGACGATCTCTCGCGGAAGGACGGTACGCTCGGCGGTGTGGCGCCGGACGCCGAGGGTCGTCGTCTCTCGCAGGATCGCTTCCTCGACGAGAGCGGCGCGAGCGGGCTCGGCGAGAGCGGTCAAGACGACGGCAGCTCTCCCCTTCTTCATGGTCACGGGAGCCAGGAAGACCTCGAGCGCGCCGGCTTCCTTGAGCGTCTCGAAGACGCTCCCGAGGACCTCGGGGTTCTGGTTGTCGAGGTTCGCCTCGAGGACGACGACCGTCTCGGGGAGAGCGCTCTCTCCCTGCGTTCCGATCGCGATCCGCAAGACGTTCGGAGGAGCGCCGGGCTCGTCCTCGCGCGAGCCGGCGCCGTAGCCGACCGATTCGAGCGAGAAGCTCGGGTAAGGCCCGATCCTCGCCGCGAGAGCCGTCGCGATCGCGGCTCCCGTGGGCGTCACGAGCTCGCGGAAGCCGTCTCGCGGCTCGAGCGGCGCGTGAGCGAGCGCCGCGAGCGCGAGCACGGCCGGTCCCGGGAGCGGGATCTCGCCGTGAGCGGAGCGCAAGCGCCCTCGCGTCACGGGGAGAGGCGACGACTCGATCCGCTCGATCCCGAGGAGCTCGAAGCCGAGGGCGCTCCCGACGACGTCCACGATCGCATCGACCGCGCCGACTTCGTGGAAGTGGACCTTGTCGGGAGAGATGCCGTGGACCTTCGCTTCCGCGGCCGCGAGGCGCTCGAAGACGAGCCGCGCGCGCGTGCGGGCCCTCTCGGGGAGATCGGCGTTGTCGATCACGGCGAGCACGTCGCGCAGGCGCCGCTCGGTGTGGTCGGCTTTCTTGCCCAGCGTGACGTGGACCTTGGTCGCCGCGATCGCGCCTCGCTGCTGCCGCTCGGAGCGAAGCTCGAATCCCGCGACTCCGAGCGAGCGCAGGCCGCTCTTGAGCTCCGCGAACGGCGCTCCCGCGTCCACGAGAGCTCCGAGCGTCATGTCGCCCGAGCAGCCACCGACCATGTCGAGGTAAGCGATCCGCATGGCGAGAGATTTCACCATTTCCGGGAGGCGCCAGCGGCTTTCTCTCCCGGAACGGCGCCGGATGCGCGCCGGTGCTAGACTCCGCGCCGGTCGGAGGGGCCGCAAGGGGACGCATGGAGAGCGACACCTTCCCGAGAGCCGCCGCGGACGTGGGCGAGAGCGGCGCTCTCGCGAGCGAGACGTGGCTGCGCGCGCTCGGCGAAGGGCTCACCGAGCACGGCGTGATCGTCTACGACTCGTCCGGGCGAGCGGTCCTCGCGAACACGGCGGCGCGAAGGATCCTCGCGCGCCCCGTCCCCGTGAGCGTCGCCTTCGAGGTCCACGCCGGTGCGCTCGGGCTCGAGGGCGACGGCGGGCAGCCTCTCCCGCTCCACGATCACCCGGCCGCGCTCGCGCTGCGGGGAGTCGAGACGCGCAGCCAGCAAGCCTTCGTGCGCCGCTCGGCCGGAGGACCACGCGCGGCGCTCCTCGTGGACGCCTTCCCGACGCGCGCGAGCGGCGGGCAGGTCCAGGGCGCCTTCCTCGTCCTGCGCGACCTCGAAGAAGTCGAGAGAGCCCAGGTCTTCCGCGAGACCTTCCTCGCGAGAGCGGGCCACGAGCTGCGCACGGTCCTCGCCGCTCTCGTGACCGCGACGCAGGTCCTCGAGAGGCGCGCGAAGAAGAGGGGCGACCCCAAGGACCGCGCGCTCGAGATCGTCGTCGAGAGCGTGTCGGGTCTCCGCAAGCTCATCGAGGACCTCCTCGACCTCTCCCGGATCGGGCGAGGCATGCTCGAGCTCAAGCGAGCGCGGGTTCCTCTGGGCCCGATCCTCCGCGCCGCCGCCGAGGACGCGCGCCGCGATCACCCCGACGCGACGGTCGAGGCCGAGGTTCCGGGCGACGTCGTCACCGGCAACTGGGATCCCGACCGCCTCCGCCAGATGGTCCGCGCCCTCGTCGAGAACGGGATCGTCCACGGCCGGCCTCCCGTGCAGCTCAGGATCGCCTCGCTCGAAAAGGACGGCGTCGCGATCCTCGTGCGCGACCACGGCGACGGCGTCCCGCCCGAGCGCCGGGACGAGGTGCTGAAGCCCTTCGTCCGGCGAGACCGCGACGTGGGTCTCGGCCTCGGCCTCTCGATCGCGTCGGAGATCGCCCGCGCTCACGGGGGGCGGCTGTCTCTGGGAGATCCGGACGGTGGCACCGGCTGCGCCGTCACGGCCGAGATCCCGCTCGCCGTCGAGGGCTGAGCGGCTCGGGCTGTTCTCACCCATGCCCTTACCTTGCTGTCTGTGGTCTGTGGGTAAGGGCAAGGGAAGGGAGCTCGCGCGCCGCTCACAGTGCTAGCCGGATGACGTGATCGATGGAATGAAGAAAGAAGAAGAACCGCGGAGGAGGCAGAGGAGACGCAGAGAACGCCGAGTAAAGGAGACTCTCTGCGTCACCTCCGCGAACTCCGCGCCTCTGCGGTGAACGTTCTCGTCCTGGGCCGCATCAGTCAATCGGTCGCCGCTGTCAGCTGAAGAGCGCCTCGACGAACTGCCCGGCCTCGAAGGGCTGGATGTCGTCGGGCTTCTCGCCGAGCCCGACGAACTTGACCGGGATGTCGAGGTGATGCCGGATCGCGACGACGATCCCGCCCTTCGCCGTGCCGTCGAGCTTCGCGAGGAAGATCCCCGTGACCTTCGCGGCCTGCGTGAACTCCTGGGCCTGGCGGATCGCGTTCTGCCCGGTCGTCGCGTCGAGCACGAGGAGCGACTCGTGCGGAGCACCCGGGACCTTCTTCGAGACGACGCGGCTGATCTTCTCGAGCTCCGTCATGAGGTTCTTCGCGGTGTGGAGGCGGCCGGCCGTGTCGATAAGGACGTAGTCGAAGCCCTTCGCGAGGGCCTTCTCGCAGGCGTCGTGAGCGATCGACGCGGGGTCGGCTCCCTGGTCGCCCTTCACGATCTCGACCGTGATCGGCGCGGGAGGAGCGGCGACGGCGCCGCCCGCGGGAGCCTTCGCGGCGGCCTCGGCTTCCTGGCGGAACTGGGAGTTGAGCTTGTGCACCCAGAGCGAGAGCTGCTCGACCGCCGCGGCGCGGAACGTGTCGGACGCCGCGAGGAGGACCTTCTTCCCGTCGCGGGCGAGGAAGCGCGTGATCTTCGCCACGCTCGTCGTCTTCCCCGTGCCGTTCACTCCCATGACGAGGATCACGGTGGGCGGCTTCGGTGCCTCGTTGAGCTTGGGTCGGTCGCCGCCGAGCTTCTGCGAGAGGTCCTGCTTCAGGAACTCGAGCATCTGCTCGGGCCGCTCGAACTTCTTCTCCCGGTAAGCGGCCTTGAGGTCGGAGACGACGCGCTCGGTCGTCTCGGGGCCCATGTCGGCCTGGAGGAGCACGTCTCCCAGCGCATCGAGCGTCGTCTCGTCGAGGCTCCGCGTGAAGACGGACTTCAGGCGGGCCGCGAAGCCGCCGCGCGTCTTCGCGAGGCCGGCCTTGAGCCTCGCGAGCGGGTTCAGGTCGAGCCCGGCTACGGGCGCCGCGACCTTCTTCCTCCCCGCGAGGAAGACGATCGCGATCGCCGCTCCCAGGAGGAGGAGCGCCGCGATCACGAGCGTCTGGTTCGAGGTCCCCGTCGGGTTCTCTGCGAGGAAGATGAGGAGACCCATCGGGTCAGTCGTTCTCGCTCGATGCGGGGGCAGGGGGCGGGGGCGACGAAAGTCGCCCCACGCAGCTGGCGTCCGCGGCCTCGGGCTCGGGTCCGCCGTCGCCCGCGACCGGAGCGAGCTTCGGTTCCTCCGCCGGAGCGCCCGCCGACTTGAGCTCGCCCTTCGCCGCGAGGCGGTTCTTCACCTGGTCGAGGATCCCGTTCACGAAAGCTCCCGAGTCCTTGGTCGAGTACTTCTTCGCGATGACCACGGCCTCGTTGATCGCGACGGCGGGAGGGATGTCTTCCCGGAAGAGGAGCTCGTAGATCGCGAGGCGGAGAACGTTCCGGTCGATCGCGGCCATGCGGGAGAGCTCCCAGTTCTCGGCGACCTGGGCGATCTCGCTGTCGATCCGCTCGACGTTCTTCCTCGCGCCGCGGACGAGCACGCGGGCGTAGTCGCGCGCCTCGCGCTGGGGCGCCTCGCGCTCGAGGAGCTCCTCGATCTCGCCGTCGGGCACCGAGCTGCGGAGGTCGACCTGGTAGAGCGCCTTGAGCGCGGCCTCGCGGGCGAGCGTGCGCGATCTCACGACCTGGCCCTCGAGCGGCGCGCGCGGCGCGTCCCGTTGGTCCCCGCGGGCGCTCCCGCGTCGGCGTCGATCCTCGAGAGGAGGTCGACCATCTCGAGCGCCGCGAGCGCGGCGTCGCGGCCCTTGTTCCCGGCCTTCGTGCCCGCGCGCTCGATCGCCTGCTCGACGGTGCTCGTCGTGAGGACGCCGAAGATCACGGGCTTCCCCGACTCGCGGCCGGCGGCGGCGATCCCGCGCGAGGCCTCTCCCGCCACGTGCTCGTAGTGGTCGGTCGCGCCCTTGATGACGGCGCCCAGGCAGATCACGGCGTCCACGTCCGCGCGCTTCGCGAGCTTCGCGGCGACGAGCGGGATCTCGAAGCTCCCGGGTGCTGCCCTCGACGCCGATCCTAGCACGAGAGGCCGGGCTCTCTCGACGATGAAAGAATTCGCCGGAGCTCTACGCGACTGTCAGGAAGAAGATCAAGAAGATGAGGAGAACGAGGAGCACGTTCAGGCAGCCCATGCGGCGCGCCGTGTAAGCGGTGTTCGCGACGGCCTCGAGGCCCCTCACGGCGAGCGCGGCGTCGCGCTCGAGGCGGTCGATCGCGGCCTGCTCCTCCGAGCTCAGGACGGGCTGCGCGGGAGCGGCGCCGGCGGGCGCCCCCGGCACCTTCGAGGGTGCGCCGTCGGACGAGAGCCCCGTGATCCCGTCGCGGTCGCGGACGATCGTGAAGACGGTCTCGCAGTACGTGCACTTGACCTTCGTCTCGAGGACGCGCGGCTGGAGCGACGCGCCGCACGACGTGCACAGGAGAGGTTGTGCGCTCATGGAGTCCCTGCTCGGGAGGAGTCTAACCGATCCGCGCGAAGTGGCGATTTCCGTTCTGCTCGGCTAGCTTCCTTCCGTGAGCCGGCGTCTTCTCTCGACCTACTTCGCGTTCGCCCTCGGCCTCGCCGCCTGCACGCCGCCTCCCAAGGTCGCGGACAAGAAGGAGGTCTTCGTCGAGCCGTTCCGGGAGTCGTGGTACGAGCTCGCTCGCATGAAGCGCGTCATGCCTTTCCCGCTGCAGGACAAGGAGGAGCCGCGCTGCTACTCGTTCGCGCGCGCCTTCGACAGCGAGGACGAGCGCTGGAAGCGGACGCAGACGCTCCTCGCGGCGGCGATCCCGGGCTCCGACTCCGACGTCGACGACCCGGAGAAGCGACCCGACCCGAGGACGCTCGAGAAGCCTCCCTCGACGCTCATCTTCCCCGACCGAGTCGACGTGAGGCAGGCGAGCGCGTGCTACCTCGGCCACTGCGCCTTCCTCGAGCGCAGGAGCCGCTTCAAGTCGGGCGTGATCCATCACCTGAAGCTCCTCGTCGTGAACCGGGAGAAGCGGCGCCTCTCGGTCCCGATCGCCTCGTTCATGGTCTGGCGCGACTCGAGCGACAAGGACGAGGGGCTCGTCGTCCTCGACCTCGTGGCCGCCGCGACGGATCGAGGAGTCAAGATCGAGAGGAGCATCGACGTCCCGACGAACGACCAGAGGATCGCTCACTTCTTCTTCCGGGAGGAGTACCAGGTCTCGCCGATCCTCCAGGTCAAGTGGACCGGGATCGTGGAGGAGCTGAACGGCGCGCCGCCGAAGGAGGTCCCCTTCCGCGGCGAGCTCGTGCGCCGCTACCTCTGCAAGCAAGCGCCCCTCTCGCCGCTCGAGGACCGGATCGCTCGCGGGCTCCTCGACCTCGCGACTCCCTCGAACACGCGCGACGACTGGGTGGACCCTGGGCTCACGGCGGTGCCGGGCGTCGGCAAGTGAGCGCCGCGCGCGGGCGAGCTCGCGCGATCAAGGCTTCCTGAGCTGCGCGAGGATCGCTCGCGCCTGCTCGGCGTACTTGGTCTTCGGGGCGACCTCGATGAGCTTCTCGTAGTCGGAGGTCGCTCCCGCGAGGTCGCCTCTCCTGAAGCGGATCCCACCGCGGTTGTAGTAAGGAGAGTCGATCTTCGGGTTGAGCGCGATCGCGCGGTCGAAGTCCACGAGAGCTCCGTCGACGTCGCCTTTCGCGTAGCGTGCGGCGCCGCGGTTCGCGAAGGCCTCGGCGTAGTCCGGCTTGAGCTCGATCGCGCGCGCGAGGTCCTCGAGCGCGCCATCCACGTCTCTCTTGTTGAGGCGAATCGTGCCGCGGTTCGACCACGCGTACGGGTCGCGCGGATCCAGCTCGATGGCTCGAGCGTTGTCGGCGAGCGCCGCGTCGAGGTCGCCCTTCCTCCTGCGAGCGATCGCGCGGTTGCACCAGACGCGGGCGTTCGCGGGCTGCTTCTCGAGCGCTCGCGTGAGGTCGGCGATCGCCAGGTCGAGGTCTCGCTCGAGCCGGGCGTGTCCCCTGTTGGCGAGGGCATCGGCGGCGTCGGGAGAGAGCTCGATGGCGCACGTGTAATCGGCGATCGCGCCGTCCACCTCTCCGCGCTTCTCCTTGGCGATCCCGCGGCCGTTCCAGGCCCGCGCGGCCTTGGGATTGAAGCGGATCGCGTCGTCGAAGTCGGCCATGGCGCCGTCTTGGTCGCCCAGCTCCGTCTTGAGGAGCCCCCGGGCGATGAGCGCCCCCACGTAAGCCCGGTTGCGCTCGATCGCCCGGTCGAGGTCGGCGACCGCACCCTTCGCGTCTCCCATCATGCGCTTCGCGTCTCCGCGAACGCCCCATGGCGTCGGGCGCTTGGGATCGAGCTCGATCGCCTTCGACGCATCCGCGATCCCCCGCTCGTAGTCGCGCATCTGGACCTCGATCCAGCCGCGCGTGCCCCAGCCGCCCGCGAAGGCGGGAGAGATCTCGATGGCCTTCTCGGCGTCCGCGAGACCTCCCTTCGGGTCGCCCGCCATCGCCCGCGCCATGCCCCTGTGCGCCCAGGCGTCGGCCAGGTCCGGCGCTTCGTCGATGATCTTCGTGTACTCCGGGATCGGGCGCGTCTCGCCCGCGATCTCGTGCTCCTCGAGGTCGTGCAGCTTGCGCACGGCGCTCTCGCGGTTCCTCGCGGCCCGCGCCTGCTCCTCCTGCCACTTCCTGGTCTCGCGCACGCGCTCGCTCTCGCTCGCGCGGACCACGAGCGCGATCGCGACGAGAGCGCCGGGGAGCACGAGGGCCAGCGCGAGGAGCGCGAGCGTGAGCTTCCTGTTCTTCCTCGCCCAGCGCCTCGCTCTCTCGAGGCCCGAGATGGGACGAGCGACGATCGGCTCCCCCGCGAGGAAGCGCGCGAGCTCCTCGGCGACGACGGTCGCGCTCGCGTAGCGCCTCTCCGGCTCCTTCGCGAGGCAGCGGAGAGCGATCGTCTCGAGGTCCACGTGGACCTTCGGGTGAGTCCTTCGCGGAGGGTCGGGCTCGTCGAACATGACGCGCGTCATGAGAGCCGGGATCGACGGCGCCTCGAACGGCGGCTTCCCGACGAGCGCGCGGTAGAGGACGGCTCCCAGCGAGTAGACGTCGCTCGCCGGTCCCTGGCGGCGCGTCTCTCCCGCCGCCTGCTCGGGCGACATGTAAGCGGGCGTGCCGAGCACCTGTCCGGTGACCGTCATGCGCTGGCCCTCGCCCACCTCGCGCGCGAGGCCGAAGTCCATGAGGTGAGGCCGCCCCTCCTTGTCCACGAGGACGTTCTCGGGCTTCACGTCGCGGTGCACGACCCCGCTCGCGTGAGCGTGCGCGAGCGCGAGCGCGACCTCGCGGATCACCTCGGCCGCGCGGCGAGGCGCCATGGGCTCCCGGCGGAGGAGCGCCTCGAGGCTCTCTCCCTGTATCAGCTCCATGACGAGGAACGGCCTTCCCTCGTGGAAGCCGACCTCGTGCACCGAGACGATCCCCGGGTGCCGCAAGCGCGCCGTGGCGCTCGCCTCCGCCTCGAAGCGCTTGAGGAGCTCCGGGCCCGCTCGCGTCGGGTCGAGGATCATCTTGATCGCGACCTCGCGGCGAAGCGCCGTGTCGAGCGCGCGGTAGACGACTCCCATGCCGCCGCGCCCGAGCTCGCCCGTGATCACGTACTTCCCGATCCGCGGCGCGGGCTCGCCCGCGCTCGAAGCGCTCGCCCGGGCCCTCGTCGGAAACGGCGTCGGAAGTTGCGGAGGAGAGGCAGGAGCCGTCGTCCGCCCCGTGGGGCTCACGATCGTCGGAGCGCTCTCGGAGCTTCCCGCGAGCGGGGGGTCGGTCTGGCCCGGCTTCCGTTCCATGAGAGATCGGCGCGAGTATAAGCGCCGCCGTCTTGCTTACGCGATCCGTCGCTCCGGGGATTGCTCGCGCCGGGTCAGCGGAAGGAGACGTCCTCGAGCGGCTCGAGCCGGACGCGCGCGCCGTCGCGTCGAGCGCGGAAGCGCCGCAAGGGAAGCTGCGGCTCCGGGAGAGAGCCGGGCTTCCACGAGAGGACCTGCTCCCGCGGCACGAGCAGGACGACGTCGCCATCGTCGACGCCGATCGCCTGCGCGAGCGCGAGGACGTCCTCGGGAGTCGAAGCTCCCGGGAGCTCGCGGCCCTGCTCGTCTCTCTGGATGGGCATGCTCACGCGGCGGCCGAGGTGGTGCTCGACCGTGAGAGGACCGGCGTGGCAGATCCCGTGGAACGGGTCTCCCGGGAACGGCGTCCCGTCGCGCGCGAGGACGCGCGGGTAGACCGCGTAGGGCAAGCCCGGCGTCCAGAAGACGCGCCCGGTCGTGATCGCCGCGATCCCGTCGGCCACGGTCCTCGAGAAGTTCCGCGAGAAGACCGGATCGCGCGCGCGCTCCGCCTCGAAGCGCGCTCCGAGCGCGAGGGGGAGGCCCGCCCACGCGATCGACGCCGCCACGAGCGCGGCTCGCGCTCTCGCGGGAGCGCGGGCGCGGAGCGCCTCGCCCGCGCGGTCGAGGACGAGCGCCGCGAGCGCCGCGAAGGGCGGCATGGCCGGGAGCAGGTAGCGCGCCTCTCCGTGGCCGACGAGCCGGGTGAGGAAGACGAGCTGGAGGATCGCCGCGAGGGCGAGCGCCCGGCTCGCCCGGTTCCCGCGAGCGAGCGCGAGCGGGACGCTCGCCGGGAGGAGGAGCGCCGTCCAGGGCTCCATGGCGAGCGCCGCTCTCAGGTAGACGAGAGCGGGGGAGAAACCCCTCTCGCTCTGACTTCCATACTTCCTCGCGTTCTCGGCGAACTGGAGCGCGTGGAACTCCCTGAGCGCCGCGCCGGTCGCGAGCCCTTCTCGCAGGTCTCCTCGCCCGAGGACGAAGAAGAGGTTCTGCAAGAAGAGGTAGAGCAGGAGAGCGAGCCCGCACGCCCCGAGGATCGCCACGAGCGCTCGCTCCTCGCGTCTCTCTCCCGCTTTCTTCTCTTCCAGGAAGAAGACGCCGAGGGCCACGACGACGAGCGCGAGGCACGCGAGCCCCGCGTTCGGCTTCGCCGCCGCCGCGAGCCCGAGCGCCGTCCCCGCGAGCAACGCCGGGCGAGCGGCCGGCGCCTCGAGCGCGCGGAGCCCGAACGCGAGCCCGCCCGCCGCGAGCGCCGCCGCGAGAGCGTCGGGGAAGCCGAGCGCAGCGTCCGCGAACGCGAGCCTGTCGAGCGCCACCGCCACCGCCGCCGCGTGCGCCGCGAGTGGCGACGCCCCCGCCGCCCGCGCGAGCGCGAGCGTCGCGAGAGCGAGCCCCCCGTAAGCGAGCGCCGAGAGCACGTGCGGCGCGCACCACGCGAGCGCGCTCCCGCGGGCGAGGCGTTCGAACGGCGCCTCGAACAGCGCGAGGAGCGCCGAGCGCCAGAACGCGAACGGCGCCGAGCGGTCTCCCGCGATCGCCCGCGCCGCCGCGCGCACCTCGTACGCGTCGTAAGGGTCGATCTCGAGGAGCAGCGCGCGCACGAGCGCGACGAGGACGAGAGCCGCGATCAGGACCTTGGCCGCGCGCGTCACGACGGCATTCTAGCGAGGAAGAGAGGAACCACCGAAGGCACCGAATGCGCCGAAACGACTCGGTGCGCTCGGTGTGCCCGGTGTGCACGGAAGCCATCGATCGGGCGCGTGTGGGCTACCGGCCGATCGTCCTCCGGATCGCGTCCATGTTGAAGTAAGCGCCGATCGACGAGCAGCAGCAGCAGCCGAGGAGGAGGACGACGATGATGATCATGACCTTCTTGCCGCCGCCTCCCGGCTTCGCGGGAGCCTTCGCTCCCGGAGGCTGAGCGGGAGCGCCGGGCTTCCCGGGAGCCGGAGCGCCGGGCTTCGCGGGGCCGCCGGCGCCGGGAGTCACGGCGCCGGGCTTCGCCGCTCCCGCTCCCGCGGCGGCGGGAGTGGCGGTCGCGGCGGCTCGGGGCATGGGCTGGGGCGTCGGCGTGCCTCCCGCGGGCTCCTTCTTGCCCGGAGGAGGAGCGGGGAGCTTCGTCGCCACGTCGGCGCGGTCGCCCTCGGGGTCGACCTCGAAGACGAGCCGCGTGCCCCCGAGCGTGAGCACGTCTCCCGCCGCGAGCTTGCGCTCGGTGTCGACCTTCTCCGAGCCCACGAGAGATCCGTGCTGGGACTTGTTCTTGAGGACCCACACGGTCCCTTCCCAGACGAGCGCTCCGTGCTCGCGGGACATGGTGCCGTCCTCGGGGAAGCGGACGTCCACCTCGCGGCTCCGCCCGATCACGTAGGTCTTCCCCGGCGCGAGCGCCGTCGTCTCGCCGCTCTCTCGCCTGGAGGTCGCGTGGAGATCGACGTCGCGCGGACGACGTGCTCCTTTTGCCCGAAGCTCTGCCGCCACGAGTGCCCCGTCGCGATCGCGGAGAAGACCGAGGTCGCGACGCCGACGTTCAAGCAGCAGGTCGCGAAGCTCGCCTCGGCGGGGAAGATCGCCCTCGACGCGAGCACCGCGCGCACCTTCTACAAGTGCACGGGCTGCCTCGCGAGCCGGACTCCGTGCCGCTTCGAGGTCGAGGTCGAGCCGTCTCTCCGCGACGCCCGCTCCCTCGCGGTGCGCGAGGGCGTGGCTCCCGCCGAGGTCGCGAGGGTCCGCGACCGGTTCCGCGCCCGGGGGAGCCCGTTCGATCGGGACCTCGCGGCGGCGCTCGCGGAGATCGGTCCTCACTCGAAGATTCCACGGGAGAAGGTCGGAGTCGCTCTCTTTCCCGCGTGCACGGAGATCGCGCGCTTTCCCGACGAGGCCCGGGAAGCGCGGGCCGTGCTCCGCTCGACGGGCGAGCGCGAGGACGAGGTCGATCTCGTGCTTCCTTCGCCGCCTTGCTGCGGGTATCCGCTCGATGCGCTCGGGCTCGCGGACGAGTTCTCCTCGCACGCACGGCGCGTCGCGGCTTCCCTCGCGGGCTACCGGCGGATCGTCGCGCTCGGGCCGACGTGCGCGTGGACGCTCGGCTCCCGCTACCGCGAGGTCGGCGCGAAGCTCGCG